>JAZSGR010000053.1:0-23958 GCA_045532825.1 Victivallaceae bacterium
CGATGGAGAGCTTCGTCGATCCGCGCAGGGGCGGCTGGCGCGATATGGATTACGGCAGAAAATTCCGTAAAGACTGCAGGATATGGTTACTCCGCCATGGCGGTTTCAATACCTATGGTTTCCCCAGCGGACACGCTTTCACGCAATACTGGAAACGTTTCGGAAAAACAAATCCGGAATATTTCGCTCTGCTGCCGGATGGAACCAGACGGCCGCTGGAAAATGACAAAAACGGCAAATATATTGCCATGTGTGTTTCAAATCCGGCTCTCCACGACCGGATAGTTTCACTCTGGCGCAAACGCAAGTCGGTTTTCGGCAAAGCTCCGTCAGACTGGCTCTCGGTGTGCGAAAACGATGTCCCCGGACTCTGCACCTGCAAAAACTGCCGTGCATGGGATGCTCCGGAATTTGCTCCGCAGGATGATGCCTACTGGAACAGAAAGCAGATACCGGTCAGCGACACCAGATTTTCGCTGCTGAACATCGTGGAAGGCGAAGGCAACCGGGTCCCCAGTGTATCCGACCGCTACTGCCGTTTTTACATGGAAGTGCTGAAAAAAGCAGGCAGATACAATCCCAATGTCAATCTGCTTGCCTACGCCTACGGCAATTATGTCATGCCGCCCAAACACATAAAACTTGATCCGCGTATCGTCATAGGTTACGTCGGAACTCCGATTTTCCCCATGACTCCGGAAAAGATGGCGGCAAGTAAAAAGGACTGGAACGCCTGGGTCGCGACCGGATGTTCCATGATGTACCGCCCCAATTCCACGCACTCGCAGGGATGTCTGCCGCTGCAATACACCCGGCAGCTCGCCGGAGAATACCGCATGGCTCTGCACACCCCCCGGTTGAAGCGGGTGCATTTTGATGCTCTGCGCGGAGAATTTGCCGCTCAGGGATTGATGTATTACACCATTGTGAGATTGACACAGCATCCGGAAATGACTCTGGAACAGATCGGAGATGAATATTTTTCCATGTTCGGTAAAGCTGAAGCTGATGTCAGGAAATACCATGAACTCTGGCAGAAATTCTCCGACTCGATCACCATGGAGGACATACGTTCCTGGGAAAAGAAAACCGGTATGCCGTTCCACCTGTGGACCGCAAACGACTTCTTTGCTGAACACATCAAGCCGGAACTTTTTACTGAAAGCATAAAGATCCTCAATGCCGCAGCAGCCAAAGCCGACACTGCGCGGGCAAAAAGCGAAACTGCGTTTCTGCTTGCCGGAGTAAGACATGCTCAACTTGCAGACAAAATGTTCAAAGCGCACATTGCCAATCTCGATGCTCCGTCTCCGGAAGCGGCGCGTCATCTGAAAAAATGCCAGAGGGAACTTGCGGCATTCAGGAGAAAGCATGAGAAACTCGGGATAAGCAATATGCAGCTGCTCAACCGCAGGGAGAAATACGGCTTTTCGTGGAGCAAATACCGTAAGAAAAAATAAATAAAACAAAAATTTTTGCCGGTTGGGTACTGACTGCGCGCTTGTTTACCCGCACGGCTTATTCCGGCGGCGCAGATGTCAGACTGGTCGGACAAGTCAGACAGGTCAGACATCAAACCGCCACTCTGCCGGTCACACCACAGCGATCATACCGCATGTGCCGCATGACCGGTCATGCCTGATAACCCATGACGGCACAAAAGCTGTCATACCTTGACGGTAATGCAGCGCAAATATGCCTGACCGGTATTGACATCATGCGGCTCTGCCGCATGTTTTTTGAGCTGCAACGGCGTTTTACTCTTCTGATTTGAAGATGCTGCCATCCTCAACCAGACGGATAGAGAGTTTTTCTCCGTCAAAAAATCCGAATGTTTGAGGATTTCCGCCTTTGGGCAGAGAGATCGATCCGGGATTGAATATCATCACTCCGCCGGAAAGCGTTTCCAATACCGGCAGATGAGTGTGACCGTGTGCCAGAACAGTTCCGGCAGGAACCGGAGGCAGATTTCCGGCGTTCCACAAGTGTCCGTGGGTCAGAAAAAAACGTCTGTTTTCTGTGACCAGTTCGGAAAAATCCGCCATCAACGGAAAAATAAGCAGCATCTGATCCACCTCTGCATCACAGTTTCCACGGACAGCAATTATGTTTTCCCTGCGGGCATTGAGCATTTCAACCACTTTTACCGGATCGTAAACCCCCGGCACTCCGTTGCGCGGACCGTGATAAAGTGCATCACCAAGCAGAACGATACGTTCCGGGTTCAATGCTTCGGCGTGCAGAAACACCTTTTCAAGAGTTCCCGGTACTCCGTGAATATCCGATATAAATAAAATTTTCATAAAACCCCCGATTTGTTTGTTTCACAGAATGTACCACTGCCGGCAGTAATTTTCAAGTTGAAATTTTCGGATTGAGATGTTATATTGGTACATCACTGAAAAATAAGGAAAATAATCATGCCGTCACTCAAATTTGAAACCTCCGTCACCCTTTCAGAAGCACAGGAACAGGCTCTTGCCATTGAAATAGGTGAACTTGCCTCCAAACTGCTCAACAAACCGCTTGCCGTCATCCAGGTGCGGGTCACCAGCGCAGTCACCATGGCTTTCGGCGGAGAGATCTGCCAGAACTCCGCCTTTCTCGGTATAGCCCTGATCGGCGAGATCGCACCGGAAACCAAAAAAGAACTGCCGGAAAAATTTGCAGCAGTTCTCTCAAAGTACGATATCGACCCCAAAAAGTTTTTCCTCAACTATCAGGAAACAACTCCGTCAGCCTGGGGCTGGCTCTGATAACTCAGTTTTGAAATCACCTTAAAAAATCAAGCTGATGACGAAGAAACGTTCTCTGACGGCGTGCGAACTGCCAGGTGGCGGTTTTCACCCGTTCTTTGAGCGTTTCAAAGTCGAATTCTCCGGCAAGATGCTGCGCTATCAGACTGTATCCGAGTGCCTGATACGCTGTCGGACTTGAAAACAGACCGTTACGGGCGGCGGTTTGAGTTTCCTCTATCCAACCGGCATCGAACATGGCATCGCATCTGCGGTCTATACGCTCTTTAAGCTCCTGCGTTTCCGGCATGATAAACACGGAACGCACATTGTCGAACCGGCATTTCTGCGGTTTTCCGGACTGCAGCTCAAGAATGGATCTTCCGGAAATAAGATACACTTCCAATGCCCTTATCAGACGGCGGCGGCAGTCCTTCCAGCGTTCAAACGCTGCCGGATCAAGTTCAGCCATTCTACGGTGCAGCTCTATTTCTCCCGTTTCAGAATCATAAAGCTGATCGAGTTCCGCCCTTAATTTGCGGTCAGCCGGCAGATCATCCAATCCGCCCAGCAGTGCCTTGAGATAAAATCCGGTACCTCCGGCAAGCACCGGCAGTTTTCCGCGTGAACGGATATCTTTTATCGCCTGTTCCGCAAGTTCACAAAATGTAAAAACCTCCGCCCGCACGGAAAAATCATAGATACCGACCAGATGATGCGGGATGAGTTTTCTCTCCTGCTCCGTCGGCTGTGCGGTACCGATCTCAATACCGCGGTAAAGCTGCATGGAGTCAACCGAAATGATCTCTCCGCCGAGACGGACAGCCTCTTTCAGAGCCAGTGCACTTTTTCCGGATGCGGTAGGTCCGGTTATTACCAGAAGTTCTTCCTGCATAAAATCACATCAGAGCGTCAAGGGCAAATCCGACCAGATAACGGATGCCGTTTTTCATGATCTCATCGCTCGGGATCATTTTGCTGTTGTGGAGCGGCGGGATATCTCCGGCTCCGAGTCTTACATAAACTCCCGGAGCGCGGTCGAGGAAATAACAGAAATCCTCCGCCCCCATGCTGGATTGTTCAACAACGCTGGTTTTTATTCCGGCACGCTGCGCGATCTCAAGAGCAAGTTTCGCCTGTTCCGGATCATTATTGGTGACAGAATACGCCCAGTGGATATCAAAATCCACAGTCACCCGGTAAGCCTCCGCAAGTCCCCGGCAGATGGATTGCATGGAGTCTGCCACGATATGCGCAGTCTCCATATCAAGAGAACGGATCGTTCCGGCAAACACCGCTTCATCGGGAATGACATTTTCGATCTCTCCTGACTTGAAAACGCCGAAACTCAATACCGCAACTTTGTGCGGATCGACTCTCGTAGGAATGATCTGCTGAAGATCGGTTATCATCGCCGCAGCGGCAAGCAGCGGACTCACCGACTTGAACGGCACACTGCCGTGACCGCTTTTGCCGTGGACCGTCACCTTGAAATGGGTGCTGGATGCCATGATAGCTCCGCTCTTGGTGGCAATGGTTCCCTCTTCAACTCCGGGAAAAACGTGGATCGCAGTCATGCGGTCCGGCACGGGATCATCAAGCACCCCTGCTTCGACCAGTTGTTTGCCCATGGCGACACACTCCTCACCCGGCTGCCAGACAAAACGCACCGAACCGCGCAGTTCATCTTTATATGATGAAAGTATCTTCGCAGCTCCGGCAAGCATGGCGGCGTGAAAATCATGTCCGCAGGCATGCATCATCCCCGGATGTATTGAAGCAAATTCCAAACCGCTCTGCTCCGGCAGCGGCAGTGCATCAATGTCGGCGCGGAGCGTGACATTGGGCCCCGCCCCCTTCCCTCCACGGAGAAATGCCACGGTATCAGTTTCCAGAAACGGCGGCAGGACTTCCAGCGGCAGTCCGCTTATGTACTCCCGGATAGCATCCCGGGTTTTGAATTCTTTGCCAGCGATCTCCGGGATCCGGTGCAGCTGATGACGGAACTCTGTGATCTCATCAAAAATATCTTCAACTTTCAACATAAACCAATCCCCGCTTTATATTCTTATTGAATAAAAAAAGAAAGCAGGGCTCAATATCTCGCGCCAACACAAAAACAATAAGCTCAAAAGAGAGCCCGATGATAATCCTGTTCCGAGATTAACCTGCTTTCTGGGATACACTATATACCTTTTACACCCAAAAGTCAAAGGGGAAACCGAAAAAAAAACAAAAATTCCTCCTCAAATACCGTATAATGCACATCTCATGATATTTTTTCGATAACCTCCTTGGATAAGAAAAAAAACGATTTATATTGAAAATGCGGGATGTCGCGATGATACATCCTGAAAAAAACAAAAGAGGAGAATGGAAAATGAAAAAAATGCTGAGTGCCTCCGCCGCTGTTCTTGCGCTGCTGGTCCTTGCCGGCTGCTGCTGCGACAAAGCAGAGAAGTGTCACAAAAACCATCACCACACTGCCCAGTGCGGCGAAAACTGTGACAGTGAAAAAAAGGATTGCGGTACAATGGATACCAAAACCGCATCCAACGATAACGGACATAACGGTGATAAAGAAGATGATTCTGTAAAAGAGACAAAATTATCTTCACGCTGAAAAAATCGTACATCTGCCCGGTCCCGGAAGCATCCGCTCCCGGGATTTTTTTGTTTTTGGTGACAACTGGATATAAATGGTGATTTTATGTCATTTACATTTTACGGTTGCGGATGTATAGTTTATGTGTGAATGTTTATTTTCAGGAAAAATTTTATAAAAAAATGTCCAATCAACCACTATTATTCATATAAGGAACCTGATATCATGAAAAAATTATACACAGCTGCCGCATTACTGTCACTTGCCATGCTTTACGCCGGTGACAGTTCCCTGCAACCTGCCAAAGCCGCCGACTGGAAATCTGAAAGCAGGATCACTGAAAAAGACGGAGTGTTTGTTTCCGGAGCCTACAACCGGGTGATCTCGCGCACCATGCTTGCAGTCGATCCGGCAAAAAAATACCGCGTATCTGGAGAATTCCGCCAGACTGCCGGAAAAGATGCCAAGATCCATTTCGGTGTCGCCCCTTACAGTGCAGATAAAAAATTCATCGGACCGCTCAATAGCATCATCTACGGCAAGACTTTCAATACCCTGAAAAAAGCAGTCAAAGCCGGAGATACCCAAATCGAGATCGCTCCGCAGAGCGACTGGATAGCAAGAAATCATTTCCGCGTGGCATTCAATGCCCAAAAAGACGGAAGCGACCTTCCCAACTTCGATATTTCCAAAGGCGCACCGGTAAAAAGAAGTTTCAATGTCGACGCCGGAACCATCATCATCACGTTGAGCAAACCGGTTGAAAAAGATTATCCGGCAGGAACCAATGTCCGTCTGCATACCGGCGGCGGAGAATTCCTCTCCTGTGCCGGTGAAGCTCTCGCGCTTTCCAATGACTGGAAAAGTTTTTCAGGCGAGATCACCGGTGAGTCATCCGGTCACACCAGAAAGAATTTCCGTAAAAACACCAAATTCGCGGCGATCATGTTCCGTGTTTATGCGCCCGACCGGGTCAATTCAAAGATCCAGTTCCGCAACCTGAAGCTGGAAGAAGTCAAATAACAGCAGGTATGGCAGTCATGAAAAAATATCTGTCTTTTGTCTGCACAGCAGCATTTTTCACGCTCTGCGCATGGACCGAACCGGATAAAAAGCTGATATTCTGCGGTTGGGGAGTTCCTTTTGAACTGGAACAATTTCAGATTCCGGCTGAAAAATTTGAAAAATATACGCCGTTCGACGGTATCGGTATCCGTCCGCATTTCAAAATCAGGCGCAACGGAAAAACCATCACTTATTACGCAAGCGAACACGATCATAAGTCTCCGCTGCGGCTCAAAAAAGAGGACTTCAAGGAGTGGATCGCGGCTTTTGACAAGCTGAAATTCAAGAAACTCAAAAACAACTTTCTGATGCTCACCACCGCCCAGTTCAGTCCTGACTGGTTCGATGACGCCGCCTGGGAAAAAGCGATCCACAATCACAAGACCCTTGCCTGGCTTGCCAAACGTATCGGTTTCAAAGGACTTATATTCGATACCGAAGGTTATCCCAAAACCGGCAGACCGCTGGCTTTCCGTCCGCAGCTGGGAAAATCCTTTGCTGAAACCGAAGCAAAGGTGCGCGAACGCGGCGCACAGTGGATAAAAGCGATCGCAGAAGAGTATCCGGATATAACCCTTTTCTGCTATATCTGGAGCAGTGACGTTTACGGATTGCGTTACAGCCAGAAAAAAGCTGATACCGTAACCGAGACACTTGCTCTCCAGCGCGCCTTCATGAACGGCGTCTACGATGCCATTCCGGAAACCGTCAGGATCATCGACGGCAATGAGGATTTCGGATATCACTGCGCAACTGAAGCTGATTTTGATAAAGTTGCCGCAGATTTCCGTTACTATCCGCGCCGGATAATCGCCAAAGAAAATCTCGGAAAATATTACAAACACACCAGCATGGCATTTGCCCTTTACCTTGACAGCTACATGCCGGGTAACCGCGCACCGTATGACATCTGGACCAAAGCCGGCGGCAATCAGGCAAGACTGCTCAACCGCAATATCGAACGCAGTTTTGAACGTGCAGATGAATATGTCTGGATCTGGGCGGAACGCGGAACATTCTTCCCGCAGTTATATTCCCGTTATCCGCACTGGGATAAACGTCTGAAGCACACCACAGCCGCGATCCTTGCCGGTAAATCACCGGTTGAGGCGGCAAAGAAATATGCCGGCAGCAACCTGCTCAAAAACAGTCAGATGAAAACCAGTCACGGCGGAGTATCCGGCTGGTTCTCATGGAAAGAGGGCGGCAAAAAAGCTCCCGGCATCCTCAAGGGGGAAAACGACACCGCAGTCATCACCGGTGTAACGAACGGTTCGTTCAACCAGCATTACCGCAATGTCAAAGCCGGAGAACGTTATCTGCTCACAGCAAAAGTCAAAGTAAAAGGCGACTTTCTCATCCCCACTTTGCGCTGCACGCTTTACGGCCATGACGGCAGAGGAATGCGCCGCAGTCCGTCGACAGTTTTCGCTTCTCCCGGTAAAGACGGCTGGCGTCATGCCGCACTGCTGGTGGATATTCCTGAAGACGGCAGCGTAAAATTCATCACTCCGGGCATCGCGGCAAAATCACCGCGTACCGGTATCGATGAAAAAAGCACCTGTATTTTCGATGATGTAGAACTCAAAAAAATAACATATCCCTGGGATAAAAAATAAAAGGAACACCGGTGATGAAAAAATATCTTACCGTATTTCTGGCGATGTCGGCGGCAGCCTCTTTCGCATGGAGCGAACCGCAAAAAAAACTTATTTCGACCGGATGGATGATCCCGCGCAATCTGGAGTATTATCAGATCCCTGCCGAAAAAATCGAAAAAGACCTTCCTTTCGACGGTATCAATATCGGGATCGACACCACTATCATCCGCGATGGTAAAAGCGTGCATTACTGGGTGGCGCGCAATACGGCAAAATCTCCGATATGGCTGCAGAAAGAGGATTTCAAAGAGTGGGTCGAAACTTTTCAAAAACTCAAATTCAAACGTCTCAAACATAATTTTATCGGTCTGAACTCATCACAGTTCAGTCCGGACTGGTTCGATGACAAGGCATGGGCGAAGACCATAAACAATCACAAAGTACTCACCTGGCTTGCAAAAAACATGAACTGCAAAGGATTTATTTTAGATACCGAAGGTTATCCCTTCACCGGCCAGCCGTTTGCTTTCCGTCCGCAGTGGGGAAAATCCTTTGCAGAAACCGAAGCAAAGGTGCGCGAACGCGGCGCACAGTGGATAAAAGCGATCGCTGAAGAATATCCGGATATAACCATTTTCTGCTACATCTGGAGCAGTGACGTTTACGGATTGCGTTACAGCCAGAAAAAAGCTGATACCGTAGTCGAAACTCTTGCTCTCCAGCGTGCCTTCATGAACGGCGTCTACGATGCCATTCCGGAAACCGTCAGGATCATCGACGGCAATGAGGATTTCGGATACCACTGCGCAACCGAAGCTGATTTTGATAAAGTTGCCGCAGATTTCCGTTACTATCCGCGCCGGATAATCGCCAAAGAAAATCTCGGAAAATACTACAAACACACCAGTATGGCATTTTCCCTTTATCTCGACAGCTATATGCCCGGCAACCGTGCTCCTTACAATATCTGGACCAAAGCCAACGGCAATCCGGCAAAGCTGCTTCACCGCAATATCGAACGCTGTTTTGAACGCGCCGATGAATATGTCTGGATCTGGGCGGAACGCGGAACATTCATGCCGCAGCTTTACCCCGGACACAGATACAAAGCATGGGACACTTATCTGCCGCACACCACCGAAGCCATCCGCGCCGGACGTGATCCGCTCACTGCGGCGAAGAAATATGCCGGAAAAAATGTGCTGAAAAACAGCAGCATGGATCCCGGTCCGGCAGCCGGTATCACCCGGGTAGACAACATACACACAGTCAGCTACTGGTATCACTGGCAGCCCAAAACTTCCAACGGAAAAATAACTGCCGCTGACGGCGGGATCAAATTCGAACAGGTCCGTCAGGGGTCAGTCAACCAGTATTATCCCGGTATCAAACCCGGCAAACGCTACCTTATCACGGCTAAAGCCAAAGTCGATGGCGACATGATGGTGCCGAAACTCTCATGCACTTTCTGGGGGAAAGACACCAAAGGCAGACACGGCAGATACTCCACCCGCAAGTCAGCGGTATTCGGTCCGGAGGAGAAAGACGGCTGGCGCAAAGCATACGTATTGATCGATATTCCGGAAGATGACAGCATTGCTTACGCCGGCATCTGCTGTGCAGTTGGTTCCGCTGCCGGAGCCGCCCCCGGGGACATCAAAGGCAGCGTGCTTTTCGACGATGTCACCATGCAGGAAGTGATATATCCGTGGGATAAATAAGTATTTTACAGGAGAAACATCAACATGAAAAAAACGAATTTTTCCGGACCGGCTTTTGAGGGATCTTTTACTTTACCAGCCGCAAGGCTGGTAAAGCTGTACAGCTTTACGCTCATCGAGCTGCTCGTGGTGATCGCGATCATCGCCATACTTGCGGCGATGCTGCTGCCTGCACTTCAGAGCGCACGTAATACGGCAAAGCAGAGCAACTGTTTAAGCAACCTGAAGCAGCTTGCGCTGCAATTCACAACTTATGCCAATGACAATCAGGACTGGATGATACCGGCATCGCTGCATGCATCCAATGCCAATTTAAGTCCCTGGTCAAGTGCTTTTGCCGCCCAGATGGGAATGATCTCTCCGGCAGACAAGGACTCCGCATTCGGAGCATTGATAAACGATGGTAAAGTATCCCGGACCAAACTGAACTTCTTTGCCTGTCCGGCGGAGGCTATCCAGATCGGCCGCTACAGTACTCCGGAATACCATTACGGTCACTATGGCATAAACTTCATGCTTTCAGGAGCAACTATTCAGAACAAAGGAGAGTCCACCAGCAATATTTACACTAAAAACCGTAAAATCACTGAAGTGCTCAAACCATCCATCACCATAACCATGGCGGATTACGGTAAACTCGGAGCTCCGTACGAAACCTGGTGGCATCCGTCAGATATCAGCAACCTGGCACCTGCACTGACAACCCGTCACGGCAACCGTTCCGGCAGATCGAAGATCGAAGGTGAAAGAGTCCATTACCCCACCGGATCGATCATGAATGTCGCTTTTGCCGACGGACGCGCCAGCGCAATGCAGCGTGAGCACTGGAAGAAAGATAATGCCTCTTACACCATTGCGCCGTTCATACGCGGTTACCGTGATACAACCGGTAACACAACCCTTTAAGCCGGCACTCAAAACGGCGTCCCTGCTCCCGGAAAAAATTTCCGGGATTTTTTTTGATTTTTATTCCATTTACGGCTTGTAAAATCAATTATCGGCAATATATTAAAAACACAAGATATAGTGTCAAAAAATATTCAAGCACACTATATCTTGTAAAGCAAAATCGTAATAAAAAATTATAAAGTGTTGATTTTACGCTTAACTAAGCCAAAAATCACGGGGTAAAAAAATGAGAGTCGGACTGCAGAAATTAACGTTGCTGGATTATCCGGGCGAGACGGCATGCACTGTCTTTACCTGCGGATGCAATTTCCGCTGTCCGTTCTGTCACAATGCCATGCTCGTGGACGGCAGGGAAGCCGATATGCCGGTGTCGACGGCGGAACTGCTCGATTTCCTCGCCGCACGCAGGAAGATCCTCGATGGAGTCTGCATCACAGGAGGCGAGCCCCTGCTGCACCGGGAACTTCCGGATCTGATAAACAGCATCAAAGTTCTCGGATACAAGGTAAAACTTGACACCAACGGTTCAAAACCGGAAATACTGCGCTCACTGCTTGAACAGCGCGCAGTGGATTACGTCGCAATGGACATCAAGCACTCAAAAGAAAAGTACGCTCTTGCCAGCGGTACGGAAAATATGCTTGACAAAGTCTGTGAAAGCGTTGAACTGCTTAAAAACACCGCCGTTGAATGCGAATTCAGAACCACGGTGGTTTCACCTTTGCACACACCTGAAGACATCGGGCTGATCGCCCGGTGGCTCGCAGGAGCAAACCGCTACTGTCTGCAGAATTATAAAGATTCCGGAGACATTCTCGCTCCGCGGGAAGATTTCTCACCGGTATCTCCGGAGACACTGGAACTTATGCGCGCGGCAGCCGCAGAGTGGATCCCCGGTGTCATAGTGCGCGGCAGATAATTTTCTTTTTTTCAATAATATAATCAAAAAACAAGGGAGGAAAACGGGCAATGTATCAGGTTCAGAAACGCGACGGTAAAAATGTTGATTTCACCATTGACAAAATTTCTGATGCGGTGAAGATGGCATTTGAAGCACAGGAGAAACAGTACAATCAGTCGATCATCGACTTTATCGCACTCAAAGTCACCGCTGACTTTGAACCCAAGATCAAAGAGGGTCTGATCTCCGTTGAAGATATCCAGGACAGTGTGGAGTCGGTCCTCGTCCAGGCCGGTTACAGCGATGTGGCAAAAGCCTACATCCTCTACCGCCGTCAGCGCGAAAAACTGCGTAATGCGAAATCCACCATCCTCGACTTCAAAAAAGCGGTCGATGACTACGTCAAGATCAATGACTGGCGCGTGAAAGAAAACTCTACTGTCACCTATTCCGTCGGCGGACTGATCCTCTCCAACTCCGGAGCGATCACTGCCAACTACTGGCTGTCTGAAGTTTACGATGATGAGATCGCCAACGCCCACCGCAATGCCGATATCCATCTGCACGACCTTTCCATGCTTACCGGATACTGCGCCGGATGGTCCCTCAAACAGCTCATCAAAGAGGGTCTCGGCGGCGTTCCCGGCAAGATCACCTCGGCTCCGGCATCCCACCTTGCCACCCTCTGCAACCAGATGGTGAACTTCCTCGGCATCATGCAGAATGAGTGGGCTGGCGCACAGGCATTCAGTTCTTTCGACACCTACCTTGCCCCCTTTGTCAAGATCGACAATCTCTCATACACCCAGGTAAAAAAATGCATTGAGTCCTTTATTTTCGGCGTCAACACCCCCTCACGCTGGGGTACACAGGCTCCGTTCTCCAACATTACCCTCGACTGGACCGTTCCCGCCGACCTGGCGGAACTCAACTGTATCGTCGGCGGCAAAGAGGTCGATTTCAAATACAAAGACTGCAAAGCCGAAATGGATATGATCAACCGCGCATTTATCCAGACTATGATCGAAGGCGATGCCCAGGGCAGAGGTTTCCAGTATCCGATCCCGACCTACTCGATCACCAGTGACTTTGACTGGAGCGAGACCGAAAACAACAAACTGCTGTTTGAAATGACCTCAAAATACGGTACTCCGTACTTCTCCAACTACGTCAACAGCGATATGGAACCCAGCGACATCCGCTCCATGTGCTGCCGTCTGCGCCTCGACCTGCGCGAACTGCGTAAAAAGTCCGGCGGTTACTTCGGCAGCGGTGAAAGCACCGGATCCATCGGTGTGGTCACCATCAACATGCCCCGCATCGCCTACCTTGCAGAAAACAAAGAGGATTTCTACGAGCGTCTCGATCACATGATGGATATCTCCGCCCGTTCACTTAAAATCAAACGTGAAGTGATCTCCAAACTTCTGGAAGAGGGACTCTATCCTTACACCAAACGCTATCTCGGCAAGTTCGACAACCATTTCTCCACCATCGGTCTGGTCGGAATGAACGAAGTCGGTCTCAACGCCAAATGGCTGCGCGCCGATCTGACTCATAAAGAGACCCAGGAATTCACCAAAGAGGTGCTCAATCACATGCGTGAACGTCTCTCCGATTATCAGGAGCAGTACGGCGATCTCTACAACCTGGAAGCCACTCCGGCAGAGTCCACCTCCTACCGTCTTGCCAAGCACGACAGAAAACGTTTCGGAGACATCGTTGCGGCGGCGGGAGACTGCGGAACTCCGTACTACACCAACAGCTCCCACCTGCCGGTCGGTTATACCGATGACATCTTCACCGCGCTGGATATCCAGGATGAACTCCAGACTCTGTACACCTCCGGAACCGTTTTCCACGCCTTCCTCGGAGAAAAACTGCCGGATTGGAAAGCTGCCGCCTCTCTGGTGCGCAAGATCGCGGAAAATTACAAACTGCCGTACTACACCCTTTCCCCGACCTACTCAGTCTGCCGCAACCACGGCTATATCGCAGGTGAAGCATTCAAATGCCCCGACTGCGGAGAAAAGACCGAAGTCTACAGCCGTATCACCGGTTACTACCGTGCGGTCCAGAACTGGAACGACGGCAAATCCCAGGAGTACAAGGACCGTCTGGTCTACAACGCCGGCACCTCGATGGCCCGCCGTTTCTCCCCCAACGTTCCCACTGAACAGCAGAAAGCCGCAGCCGAAGCCGCAGCTGCTGATGTGGTGGTGACAACTCCGGCAGCAGGTACCGATGACGCGGTCACCTTTGACAAACTGATACTCTTCACCACAGCGACCTGCCCCAACTGCCGCATGGCGAAGACTTTCCTTGACCGTGCCGGTCTGCTCTACGATGTCGTGATCGCCAACGAGGAACCGGAACTCACCAGAAAGTACGGTGTGCGTCAGGCTCCGACGCTGGTGGCGATTTCCGGAGAAACTGCGGAAAAGGTCGTGAATGTCTCCAATATCAGACGTTTCATCGACGAACTCTCTGCTCCGGCAGAAAACGCACTTTTCAACTGAAACGGAGTCTGACCCCATGTACGATATCATCATCATCGGAGCGGGTCCTGCCGGACTTACTGCCGCGATCTACGGCAGACGCGCCAACAAGAGCGTACTGATCCTGGAAAAAGAATCCTTCGGCGGGCAGATAACCTACTCGCCGAAAGTTGAAAACTATCCCGGATTTACCGAAATATCCGGTGCGGAACTCGGTGAAAAACTGGTCGATCAGGCTCTTGATCTCGGAGCGGAGATCGAACTGGATACCGTGACCGGTATCCGCAACACCGCCTCGTTCAAGATCGTACAGGGTGAACATGGTGAATATCAGGGACTTTCTGTCATCATCGCCTCCGGCAGCCGTCACCGTCAGCTCGGACTTCCGCGCGAAAACGAGTTCATCGGCAACGGTGTCTCGTACTGCGCCCTCTGCGACGGAGCATTCTACAAAGACCGTCACATCGCGGTAATAGGCGGAGGCAACACCGCATTGCAGGATGCAGTGCTGCTCTCGGATTCCTGTTCACGTGTCACGATCATCCAGAACCTTGCCTACTGCACCGGCGAACAGCGCCTGCAGGAGATATTGAGATCCCGTCCCAACGTGGATTTCATGTTCAACACGGTGGTGGATGAGCTTGAAGGCGGTGACGAACTTGAATCACTGATGCTGCATGATACAGAAAATGGAAAAACTTTCCGTTTCCCGGTTGACGGCATCTTTGTAGCAATCGGTCAGCAGCCGGAAAACGAGCCGTTCAAAAACGTTTGCAAACTCAGCGAACAGGGTTACATCGTTTCCGGCGAAACCACCGAAACCGGAACCGACGGCATCTATGCCGCCGGAGACTGCCGAACCAAACATATCCGTCAAGTGGTTACAGCAAGCGGAGACGGTGCTTCCGCCGCTCTCGCCGCCTGCCGCTATGTCGATAATATAAAAAAGTAAGGACTTCTATCATAATGAAAACACTTTCAGCCAATCTGGAAAAGCACGTAAGAGCACTCTGTGATGATATCGGTATCCGTCTTGCCGGTTCAGAACAGGAATATCAGGCAGCGGAATACGTCAAAAAAAAGTGTCTCAAATACACTCCGCATGTCACCATTGAAGAATATCCGGTAATGGAACGCTGCATCGAATCCGAAAAGCTTGAAGTCTGCATCGACGGCAAGTGGCAGGAATTCGGCTGCTCTCTGTTCAGTTCAGCCGCAGTTACCGACGGCAAAACGGTTTCTGCCGATCTGGTGTTCTTCGACACTGATACCGGATACATGAGAGAAGATCTTTCCCACCTCACCGGCAAAGCAGTCGTCCATCTCGGCTGCCATATCGATACCGAAGAGCGTTACAGCAGGCTCATGGCGGCAAAACCGGCATTCATCCTGTTCGTCGACACCCGCTATACCGGAACGGTCCAGCTTGCAGACGGACTGCTCCCGGCGTATGTCAGCAAATACGGTTCCGTTCCCAGTCTCAACGTCGCCTACATGGATGCCTGGAACTGGATGCTGAAAAAAGCGACCTCTGCCCGTATCGCAGTCTCCGGATGCAATAAAAAATCAAAAACCACCGTTGTGGTCTGCGAGATCAAAGGTACCGATCCCGACAGCGGAGTGATCTATGCCGGAGGTCACCACGACACCCAGGCAGGAACAGTAGGAGCCGATGACAACGCCATCGGCAGTGCCGCAGTTATCGAACTTGCCAGACTGCTCTCCGCAAAGAAACACAAACGCACGTTCAGACTGATCTCCTTCGGAGCGGAGGAACAGCTTTCCGTCGGCAGTGCCTGCTATGCGCGCACCCACCGGGAAGAGATCGAAAAGAATGGCGTATTCATGTGTAATTTCGACTCCTTCGGTTCAGCAATGGGCTGGTACAGCATGACCATAAACGCCATGCCCGCGATGTGTGAACTGCTCGACTCTTATATGAACCGGAACGATATTTATTACAAAAAATCCACCGCTCCCTGCCCATACACCGACCAGTTCCCGTTTGCGGCGTGCAAGGTGCCGGGGTTCTGGCTGTGGCGTCCCAACTGCACCGCCGGCATCTTCTATCATCACCGGGTGGACAACACTCCGGAAATACTCGGCTACGACAGCGCAGCCAATGCGGTCAATGCAGTCTCCTGCTTCATGGCGGATCTTGCCGACCGCGAGGATATCAGCGGCATCGCCGGTATCCCCGCCGATCAGCAGAAACAGATCGATGAACTGTTCAAAGACGTTCAGGGCGGTTTCTGATCCGGGTCACTTCAAGGCAGAGTTCAAAGCTCTGCCTTGATTTTTTTCATTCATTCCAGCCGGCACGTAAACAAAAGATTGCATTTTTGCGTTTTATGCGCTATATTATACAGATGTTTGATTTGTAAGTAAAACCCAGGTGCGGCACAGTATATCGGTATTCGCGAAAAGTCCGCGCCCAACAATGGAGTCTTGACGAATGTCTATTTTCAGCAGCGGCAAGTATTCGACATTGAAGCTTTCACAGCGCCGGATGACCATTCCGGATGGTTCATGGGTGAAATGCAAAAGTTGCGGTCAGACCCTTTACACCGACCGTCTGGAAGATAATCTTCAGGTTTGCTGGAACTGCAATGCCCACCTTCCGATGAGCACGCCATCCCGCATCGCCATGCTTACGGATGCCGGCAGTTTTGTTGAACAGGATAATAATCTGCAATCCAAAGATTTCCTGAAATTTGTCGATTCCAAGAGCTACGCTTCGCGCATCGCCGAAAATGAGAAGAAAACCGGCAGACACGATGCGATCACCTGCGGCAAAGCGACTCTCGACGGCAGAGCCTACATGCTCGGAGTAATGGATTTCAGCTTCATGGGAGCCTCCATGGGTTCTGTTGTCGGAGAAAAGATCACCCGCCTTATCGAAACGGCGACAAAAGAGAAACTTCCGGCAGTGATAGTCACCGCAAGCGGCGGCGCCCGCATGCAGGAGGGTATCATAAGTCTGATGCAGATGGCAAAGACCTGCGGAGCTCTGGAGCGTCACGCTGAAGCCGGCCTGCCGTTTTTCGTTATTATGACCAATCCGACTTACGGCGGTGTCACAGCAAGTTTTGCGACCGTTGGCGATATAATTCTGGCAGAACCCGGAGCGATGATCGGCTTTGCCGGTCCCCGCGTCATCCAGGAAACGACCAATGCAAAACTGCCCGAAGGCTTCCAGACTGCGGAGTTCCTTCTGGAGCGGGGATTGATCGATCAGGTGGTCGAACGCAAAAATTTACGAAAAGTCCTGTCCAGATTACTTGAATTTTTTCAAAAGTAGTGTAGATTAAATAAACAAGCTAGTTTTGCCGTCGGGATGGACCCCGTGCGTTGTCAAAATTGCTAACCGGGTCAGGTGGGGAACCAAGCAGCCCTATGCGTGTTTTGGCAAGCCTCGGGCAATCTGTTCAGGCGGCTTTTTTTCTTTTCAAGTCATATAAACGAGGTTTACAGTCATGCCAAGAATAGACGGTCGCTCTGCTGATGAACTGCGTCCCTGGATAATCACCCCTGATTTTCTCCGTCATCCGGCGGGTTCTGTACTGATAGCCTGTGGGAACACCCGCGAAATAGCTGCCGCAACCTGTGAGAACAAGGTTCCGTCATGGATGAAAAATCAAAAGGTCTCCGGCGGCTGGCTCACCTGCGAATACGGTATGCTCCCCTCCTCCACCGGAGAACGCAACAAGCGCGAAGCATCTTCCGGCAAACAGGGCGGAAGGACAGTGGAGATCCAGCGGCTCATCGGCCGTTCCCTGCGTATGGCAGTCGATCTGGAAAGCCTGACAGAAAAAACCCTTACAGTGGATTGTGACGTGATCGATGCCGATGGCGGCACCCGCTGTGCCGGTATCACCGGAGCTGCCGTTGCCGTTGCCCTTGCCTGCCGCAGACTTGAACTTGATCCAAGTCCTTTCAAAGAACTGGTGGCGGCTGTAAGCGTAGGTATCATCGACGGCACTCCGATGCTCGACCTCTGTTACGAGGAAGATTCCCGAGCCGAAGTGGATATGAACGTGGTGATGACTGAATCCGGCAAACTCATTGAGATCCAGGGAACCGCTGAAGATAAACCTTTTGACCGCAGACAGCTGAACGAACTGCTCGATCTTGCCGAACATGGCTTGAAACAGATTTTTGAGATCCAGCGTGCGGCACTGGAGGCGGCACGATGAGCGAATATCAGGTAATAGCCCGCAAGTGGCGTCCGCAGAGTTTCAGCGATGTGGTGGGTCAGCAGCACGTTGTCCGCACGCTGAAGAACGCCATACAGCAGAACCGCACAGCGCATGCTTATCTTTTCGTAGGTCCGCGCGGCGTGGGAAAAACCACACTTGCCCGTATCTTTGCCAAAGCGATGAACTGTGCTGATCCTCAAAACGGAGATCCCTGCTGCAAATGTGAAAGCTGCCTTGCCATTGCCCAGGACCGCAGTCTTGACGTACTGGAGGTCGACGCAGCCAGCCGCAACAGCACCAACGACATGCGTGAGCTTTCAGAAGACGTGCTCACCCGTCCGGTGGGCGGCAAATACAAGATCTATATCATAGACGAAGTCCACATGCTGTCAAAGCAGGCGTGGAACGTGCTGCTCAAGACTGTGGAAGAGCCGCCGGGCCATGTAAAATTCATCTTTGCCACCACAGAAGTGCATCAGGTACTGCCGACGATCATTTCCAGATGCCAGCGTTTTGACCTGCTGCCGATACCGACCAAACTCATTGCAGAGCGTCTGCGCCTTATCGCGGATACAGAGAAGGTCCAGATAAGACAGGATGCTATCGACGCCATCGCCCGTGCCGCAGAGGGCGGAATGCGCGATGCCCAGTCCCTGCTGGATCAGATGATCGCCTTTTTCTCCCAGGCTGGAGATGAGATTACAGGAGAACAGGTACTGTCGCTTTTCGGACTCACTGACCGCAACGATCTTGACAAGCTGCTCGATGCACTTATAACCAATGATCCCGGAGCTGCGGTCACGATCATCGGCAAACTTTCGCGGCGCGGAAAAAACCTTGAGACGCTTTTTGATGACCTTCTCGGTGCATTGCGCATTGCCCAGCTGTGTTCCATTCTGCCCAATCCCGGAGAACTGCTGGATGAGGGAGTGGAAACGATAAATCATTACCGTGCCCTTGCCGGACGTACCACTCCGGCAATATTGCAGACACTGCTGGAAACGCTTGCTCCGGTAGGAAGAGTTCTCCACGATGCCCTCAATAAGCAGGTATATCTTGAGACCCTGCTGCTTAAAGCCATGCGTGAAGCTCATGCCGTGCGTCTTGATGACATCATGCGCCGTTTGAACCAGCTGCGTACAGCGGGTGAACTGCAGTTCCTCGATCAGCTGCCTCCGGCAGGACCGCTTGCAGCCCTGCCGCCTGCGGCACCGGTGCAGGTACCGGTAACTGTTGAAGAAAAAAAAACTGAAGTTGAACCGGTAAAACCGGCTGAAGCACCTCTGCCGCCGGAAGAAACAGCAGCGGTAGAGCCGCCCGAGCCGGTTGAACCTGAAATCGCAATCAAGGATAAACCGGTCATACAGAGTGAACCGGCAGCTGATATTCCGGAAGAACCGGTCATACAGAACGGGCCGGAACCACAGGTGATAACAGAGGAATATCCGTCAGAAGCCCCGGTGATCGAAGAGATTTCCCCGGCACCTGTTCCGGTCGTTCCGGTTCCTGACACGGTTGACACTGTCTGCGTCACAGCCGAAACGCCGGCGGAACCGGAAAATCTTCCGGAAGAAACTGAAGATGAAGATATTTCAGCTCCGGCGACACCGCAGCCGCTTGTCACGGAACAGCAGGAAATGACCGTACAGAACTCCGCTCCTCCGGGAAATCACATCCGTGAGAGCGTGATCAACAAGGACTCCAGCGAATTGCGTTCGATCCTCAATGATCCTGCGGTCAAAAACATCGTCGATCTTTTTGACGGTACCGTGGTCGATATCCACCGCTGACGGACATTTTACAGACGGCAGTTCTTTTTCAGGAACTGCCGTTTTTCTGTATCATCCTCCAAATATTACCCTGCCGCAAAAGCAGAAAAAAAGGAACGGCGCGATAATATTCTGCGCCGTTCCCTTCCGGTATCCCGGACAACGGTTATTTCAGAAAAATGGCAGGGAACGTGTGATAATTGTGCCACTCTCCGAGTTTTGAAAGAGGCGACCAGGTGGAAAACTCCTGTTTATATCCTTTCACATTCCGTTCCCGGGTGGCGTTGAAACGTATCTCTCCGCCTTTGGGTGCAATAGAAACAAGCGGAACGGTTATTTCAGCTGTCCAGTTATTTTTGTTTTTCTGACAACGGACTTTGACACCCGGGAGCAGCTGCCATTTCCAGACGGAACGGGTCATCGTACCGGAACTCCAGAAACCAAGATCATTCACCACGATCTGCCGGAGTTTTTTGTCACCGGCTGAATAGAAAAACAGCTCAAAACAATTGTCTTTCCAGATGTCTTCTGAACCGTTGACGCGCCGGATGCTTTTGCTTTTTGCCGGAGCAGGTTCAGTAAGTTCAGCGCGGCAATAGAGATTTACGCCGTCGGAAAGCAGCCGGAAACTGCCGGGAACAACTGCAGCTTTGCTGAATCTTTCAGCAGACTGCAGTTCAAGTACCGGAGCTGTCTGCCAGTCCGCCGCAGACGGAGTCTGTTTGACAGCAGTGACCTTGAAAGCCAGTGCCCTGCGCTGATCTTCAGTGTCGAACAATCTGCGGCGTTCAGCGATGATTTCGTCAAGAAGATATTTACGCAGCAAAGCGGTTTGTCCGGCATAGACGGTACCGGCTGTCTTCTTTTCCATCTGCTTGAGGATATTATCAAGTTTCTGCAGATTCTCTGCGGTATAAGTGAGAGTCCAGAGCGAACGCTGTACCTCATAATTCCTGTATCCCCACGGAGTACTTACGCAGGCTTTTCTGCCGGGCGGAACCGTTTTGCTCCAGAAGTCGGCAAACAACCGTTCCAGCTCATTGAAAAATGCGGCACCTTCAGCTGCGGCAGGACCATAAGAGGCTTTGAAATATTTTTTCAGTTCCTGTTCCACATCTCTTGAAGGATCGTTCATCATGCGGTGCATGATGTAAAGATCGAGATTGTACGCGGTGAAAGTTTTGTTCCACGCTCTTGTTTCCATGTACATTCCGCTGCTGATTCCCCGGAGTTCTTTCGCATATTTTGCAATCAACCGGGGATAGGTCTCAACCAGAAACGGCATGGAGCCGCCATGAGATATACAGTGATATACCCACAACGGTGATTTATTACCGGTAATCTTGTACCATGCAGCAACATTACCGATCTCCTCCCGGAAAGCCTTCTCTCCCCAAAGCTGCACTTTCGGACCTGTCATGCAGATGCGCACTTTGATATTGGCAGGCAGTTTCTTCTTCGGTATCTGCATCTTGGGCGGATAAACCAGCGTGGTGATATATTTACCCGGATACTTTTTAAGAGTGTATTCCGCTACTTTGATTATGACATCCCACAAGAGTTCAGTATCATCCACGCACGGATTTTCCCTGCGGAAGCGGTTGCAGCGTTCACAGCGGCATTTGCCGTCGTTGACACCGTCAGAATCCATGGGATCGATCATGAACTCATCTTTGCCGACAAAAGGGAAAGGCCATTTGGAATATTTACCGGCAGGAGGACGTCCGGTATATTTGAATCCGGATTCCTCTGCGCTTTTGCCGGAAAAATAACCGTCAACCGCTCTGATCCATACTTTCAGCAGATCCGGATGAGTCCAGCATGAGTACCGCCTGACCCTTTTTCCCTCACGGTTCAGCAGCAGATGCTCCGGATCAGCAATCCATGCCGGATCGTTGTGCAGTCCGAGATAATGTTCAGTATGGCATCCGTAAAGGTGAAATCTTACATTGTGGTATCCGGTACGGAGAAGCCATTTGTAGTTGTCGTCAACGGTTTTCGCATACTCTTTAGCGTCCCGGTTGTTTTGAAAGAAATTCCAGCTGGCGGCTCCACTCAAAGCGATGAAACCGATGTTGCGTCTGATATCAAGATCTCCGACGGTCATGACTTTTTTCTCCGGCACATATTCGATACCGGGATTGGGCCAGATCACGCCCTGCATATCCAGAAATTCATACACTCCCCGCAGCGAACCCTGCAGCGGCTCATCATGATAAAAAGCGAACCATGAGAACGGTGCACTGCTGTCCTTGCCGTAAATATCGATATTATTGCCGTTGGTCTTGATGGCATATTCGTTTATTTCAAATCCGGAAGAGTCTCCGAAACCGATACGGAAATTGACCTTATGCGGACTTGCCGTTCCGACAGTAAATTCCGCTCCCGTCATCTTCCGCAGGTAAAGTGCCAGTTCATCCGCAGCTGCCTTCGTCACAGGTTTCGCATTGGCAGGCACCAGAATACCAGCCAGAGCTTTGCCGTTTTCGGCAATTTTAAGCGGAGCGGCACTCAACACTGCCGCTGATGCCGCCAGCAGTAAAAAAAGTTTTCTCATTTTGAAAGTTCCTTTATAAATCTTTGTGCTTCCGAATAATTGTACTTATACGGCACTTTTTTGCCGGATTCAAGAGCTTTGCGACTCCACTTGAGAGCCATTTTTTTATCTCCTTTGGCGCGGTAAGCCCGGGCGATCATCATAGAGATATTGTAACTGTTTGAAGGATGAAAATTCTTGATTTCCGGCAGCGGAGAAAGGTAGTATATGATATAATCATACTGTCCGTTGCGGCGGAAAATCTCCCCCAGGAGGAAGTAAGTGTTGTAATAAGTATTGTCAGTCTGCGGCACCTGAAGCAGTCTTGCCATAGTCAGCAGCACCATTGCATAACGCATATCCCGCCGGGGCCAGATGTGTATTCCGGCACTCCGGTTGAGCAGATAACGCATCTGGATATTATTGTAGGAGTCATCCTGACGCTCCTGCTCCAGAAACTTATCCAGTTCAGGATATTTTTTCATCTTCTGGTAAATAGTGATCTGCGCCGGAATGATGCGGTACTTTTGCGCAGCCGTCGCAGCAGCTTTACGGGCAGCTTTATATTTTTCAAGAGCCAGAGTATATTTTCCTGCCTTGTAAGCCTCCGCCGCTTCTTTGCACAGCATGGAATAACTCTGTGCCGATACGCCCGAGGCAATTATCATTGACAACAGGATGATAACTGTTTTCATAAAAACACGCTTTCAAATGATTTATATTTTCAGATCTTGCGAAAAACTCTTTTTTTTCTATCAAAGCGGACCGTAGACAGCATTCTTTCCATTACAGAAAAAATAAATCTTGTATGCGGCATCGCCGTTTACGATACACTCATAGGGAATACGCATCCCGTCAACATGTCCGTCGGCAAAAAGATACGGATCTTTCTTGCCGTGAGCCGGTTCATTCAGATAGACATGCCTGTATGTTGCATTGCTGAAGTCAAAAGCCATCCCCAGATTGTCTGAGGTCAAATTTCCGGGACGGTGCAGCAAAGTTACAAATTTTGATGGATATTTCACCCTTGATTCTTTGCAGGGGATCTGCCAAAATGCAGATGACCCATCCAAATATCCGGCAAATTTATTCCAAAAATAACTGGCACGGTAATTCTCAAGGTTTATATTCCGGTTCATGTTATACATCGTTGTCTGGTTTTTGGGACAATGGTATATTGCAGGAGAATACGCATCTTTGGCGATACCGAGGTAACCAGACAATGTCACAATATACCCCATATTACGAAGCTGCTCATCTACATCTTTCACCGCCATAGGCAGAATACTCTTGTTGTCACTGGTGTAACTGTGTACTGCAGAACCGATCTGCTTGAATTTATTAATGCACCCGGTATATACCCCATGCTCCCTCGCCTGCTGCAAGGCAGGCAGCAGCATCGCAGCAAGAATGGCGATG
>JAZSGR010000185.1:0-3073 GCA_045532825.1 Victivallaceae bacterium
GCACGGAAACGTATCTTCAGATATTCCGCCCTTACTGACCGGTACTGCAGCGCAAGTTTTGTATAGCCGGTCATGCCTGATATATATGTGGGGGCGGCGGTCGGTTGCCGACAGCATCATAACGCCGCCTTGCCCTGCGGGAGGCGGCGGAAAAGCTGTCATACGTTGCCGGTATTGCAGTGCGCCGCGATGATTTGCCCCACGGGTACTGACCGCGCGTATCTTTACCCGCACGGTTTATTTTGGCGGCGCAGACATCTCTCCCGGCAGATAATAAGAAAAATCATGTGCATGATGCACAAAACCAATAACAAAAGAAAGGATAAGTCATTATGAAACAACTCATCACACTGTTCGCGGTACTCGCCGGAACGGCGGCACTCTTTGCGGCAAAACCGGAGTTCAAAGATAATACTCTGGTCTTCGGAAACAAAAAACTCACCTTTGCCAAAAACGGAAATATCACCGTGTTTTCCGGCAGCAAAAAACTCGGTTACTTCATGACCTATTACATCATCCGCAAAGCTCCGGATAAGAAAGTTGCCGACTGGGGTTCCTACACCGCGAAAGACTGCTCTTTTACCATTAAAGACAACAAGGCGGAATGGGTCCTCAAAAAAACCCTCAAGGATGGCAGCAGCTGGGTCGCCGCCAATCAGACTCTTGAGATCCTGCCCGACGGAAAACTTCAGCTCACTGTGAAAGTTTCCGAATCCGGCAGCAAAGACTGGATCTACGATAAACGCAGCAGCAGCATCTGGTTCATGCTTCCGGCAAATGCAGGCAAACTGGAATTCCAGGGCAAGGAGATCACTCCCGATATCAATGTGAAAAAATATGTTTTCACTGGGGTAAAAAGCGATTTCAATGTCAAACTTTATTCCGGCAGTCCTGAAGACAGCTTTACCGTTTCCACCGAAAACAAAAAAATCGAAGCGATCAATCTGTATCCCTACGCCAGTCAGAAGGCATTCCGTATGACTATGGCTCCGTGGAACCACGGCAAAACTGCAGTGATAAATATCCAGCTGTAACAGCATGAAAAACACCGTCCGGAACTTGATTTTATCCTCCGGACGGTGTATTTTGTACAAAAACGGAGCAATCCATGGCAGAATATATCAGGTTGTGCAATTGCAAATCACTCAATATGCCGCTGCAGATCGTGCATTACAATATGCACATGACGGTCACACAGTGGAAACTTGAAGCACGTATTGCCCCGTTCTGGTACTTTTACTGGAATCCCACACCGGGAGCATTTCTGGTATTCGACGAAAGACGGGTGGCTCTAACTCCTGATATCGTAGTGCTGATACCGCCGTTCACGCCCTACTCCACCGATCATGAACAGCCGTTCAAACATTGTTTTTTTGACTTCAAAACCGATGAAATAGCAGTAAAACGCAACTGCCGTGAGATCATACTGCCCGCAGATTACTATGTGCCGTATATGACCGCAGAATACAAGTCCGGCACCGAAAAACTCATAGCCTGTTACGAGATGCTGCTGCACGCTTACCGCACCGCCCTGCCGATATATCTTCAGGATGACTCCGGTCAAAAGATCAATCCCGGTATCAGCCGGGTACTGGACTATATCTCACACAGTCCGAAAGAGCTTTGTACCAATGAACATCTGTGCCGCCAGTCAAACATGTCGATGTCCGGATTCTGTCACATTTTCCGCCAGGAGCTTGAAGTATCACCTGCCCAGTATGTGTCGCGCTTCTTTCTCGAAAAAGCCCGCATCCAGCTGCAATATTCAGATATTCCGATAACCGAGATCGCCGAACAGGCGGGGTTTTCCGACCGATACGCATTTTCCAGAGCCTACCGCAAAGCGTTCAGCCAGACTCCGGCATGCACCCGCAAGAAAACCAAAAGCAGCATCTGAAATACTTTTTATAGCATAAAATCACAAAGTGTATCACTTTATCACCACCTGCGGTTGAGAAATCATATTTCCATGCTAAAGTAAATTGAGGTACTTTCATGGATAATATAAAATTTTTTCCGATAACCCGGAGCTTTCCGGCCGGACAGCAGCTGCTCAAGGGGTTTTATCACAATCAAAATGATACTCCGCTGCACCGTCAGGAGTTCGCAGAGATCGTGTTCGTTCTCGACGGGACCGCCGATTACGAGACCCGTTTCCCCGGCGAGACCGAAAAGATCTCGCGCGGCAGCATCATGATCGTACCCGCAGACGGCAAACACGGTTATCTCAATACCGAAAATCTGCGCATATTCGCTCTGCTTTTCGTGCCCGACCGTCTGCCGCTGCCGCTGCTGAATTTGTATATACATCCGCGTTACCGGCAGCTTTTCGGCAGAAATGCAAGCTATTACGAACGCACCGGTAAAAATTATCCGCGTCAGGATTTCTCAGACGGGGAATTTTCCGGTTTTGAACAGCTGATCGAACTTTTCAACAGTTACCAGAACGGCAGCACCCCGGGCTGCAGCTGCGAAAAAATGGGCATCTTCATGTGCCTGCTCGGACGTATCTGCGACCAGTGGAACGGTGATGATCCAGCCGTCAGAGAAAAAATGCCGCTGGATCTTGAACAGATAACCTCGTTCATGGCAAAAAATATCGACCGGGAACTCTCTCTGCAGGAACTTGCCGATGAACACTCTATGGCGGTCAACACTCTTTTGCGCCATTTCCGCAAGATCATCGGCAAAACTCCCATGGCATACATGCGCGAACTGCGGCTGCGCGCAGCTGAAGAACTTCTTATCAACAGCGCACTGCGTATCGAAGAGATCGCAGTGCAATGCGGTTTCGGCAGCAGTTCCCACTTCATCATGGTATTCAAAAAGCATTTCGGCATGACTCCGGAAAATTTCCGTTATTCCAAAAATGCGGAAAAAATACAACCGGAAAAATAGATAATGTCCGAAATGTTTTTTTCAAGCTCAAGAAACGGTTCTGTCTGCGATCGGTGGATGCAGCGTGGAGCAAGGTCTTTTTTTTGCGCCGAGTACGGTGCGGGATCCGTCTTCGCCCTGCGGGACTGCGCCGTGACAAGGTGTTCCGCGAAATCCCATGCATGCGCCACCGCAG
>JAZSGR010000119.1:0-5193 GCA_045532825.1 Victivallaceae bacterium
CATGCAGCAACGCTGCGCTTCACACGGCAGAGCCGTGCTTCATTCGATCAACGTTCACGTTGATCGAGCTTCTGGTGGTCATCGCTATTATTGCCATACTTGCGGCGATGTTGATGCCGGCTTTGCAGCAGGCACGGGAAAAGGGCAGAACTGCTTCGTGTCTCAACAACCTGAAAACAATGAATTATGCCTTTGAAGCGTATATATCATCCTACCGGGTGTTCCCCTGTACGGCATATAATGCGGAAAATGGCTCATCATGGATCTACTGTCTTACCGGTAAAGACAAACTGCCTGAAGAAAAAAACTGGCTGTGTCCGGGCAATACATATAAATCGGCTTCGGATAATGAAGCTACTGCACTTCTGGCACTGATAAAACGTAATTACACCACTGCAACCAATCTGGACAAACAATCCCCTGCCAGAATCTACCGTCCGGGCCAGTTGATTATTGCGCTTGAAGCATCGGATCGTATGACTGTATGGTCGATCAACGGTTGGGAAACCAATTACCGGCAGATCGGTTACCGGCACAACTCCAGATGTAATCTGTTATACTTTGACGGACATGTCGGGGATGATCATGAAAATAATTTTACCAACCTTCACGTGTCGTTCAGAACGGCAAATTACAATAAGCAGCCGTGAGGTACCGTATGTTTAAAAGTTTTTTCTCTCTGCTTCTTATCTGCTGTGCTGCTTTTTGCTGCTGCGGTCAGAGCGTCTACCTGATACCGTCTCCAAAAAAGGCAGTGTTTTCAAAACCGTTCACTGTTGACGGAAAGAGTTTTAAGATCATCGACCGTTCCGGAAAAAGCATTTCTGCTGAACAGCTTGCGTTTTTCAGCAGGACTTTGAATGAACGTCTGGGCTGGCAGGAAAATAAAAATGCCAAAAATATGATCCTGCTGGAAAAGATCCCGGCAAACAGATACGGTTCAGAATATTATGAATTGGATGTGAAGCCCGGAAAGATCCGCATCGCCGGCTCCGGCAAAGCCGGTATCATGCGCGGAGTTTCGCGTTTTCTTGCCATGACCAACACTCCTCTCTTGAAGGCTGATGCCGGAAAAATCATCATGACCGGGGTGACGATACGGGATTATCCGGATAATGCGGAACGTATTTTCCAGATCAATCTGCGACAGGTTTTCGATCATACTCCAAAAAAGCTGCTGATGGATACTGCTTTTATGCTGATCGACCGGGCGGCGGAACTGCAGTTCAACTGCGTCATGCCGGTTATCGGCGGGAGTATGAAACTTGAGGGACATCCTGAAATAAATCCGCCCGGACCGGTGTTCTCCAAAGAAGAGATACGCGCCATGGTCGAGCGGGCAAAGCTGCGCGGAATGGTCTGCGCTCCTTTGATAAACTCTATCGGACACGCTTCGGCGGCTCCGTGGATCTGTCCGTTGTATGACAGGGACGGAAAAAAGGTCATCGGTATAAATGTGACCGATCCGGCATTTGACAAACTGTTTTTCCGTTATATAGATGAACTTGCCGGACTTTTCCCCGGAGCTCCGGTATTCGGCATCGGTACTGATGAGTTCCACCGCGTGATGGCGCAGATCGCAAAACTCAGCGGTAAAAAATGTGAGGAATATTATCCGGAGTACGTCAATAAAGTCAGCCGTCACCTGAAAAAATACGGCATGCGTACTATGATCTATCACGATATGATGGGGCCCGGAGGACGCTACAAGTGGCCGGTAGAAACATTGAACGGTCCCAAAGGCGCAATGGAGATGCTCAAAAAATTCGACAAAGATGTGATCGTTGGATACTGGAACTATTTTCACGCTCATGATTATCCATTCGTAAAAGATCTGCGCGCTGCCGGATTTAAAACCATCTGGATGACCGGATGGTACGGCAAAGAAGGTATCGGTGCTTTGTATGCTCTCGGAAACAAACTCAAACAGCCGCTGTTCACCACTCACTGGTCTGCGATACCGGCAAAAAATGAATTTATCCACGGTTCTGAATTTTCATGGAACGCAAAAAGTTCCAAAAATCAGGATGATTTCAATGACATCAACAACATTTTCTTCTACGGCAGACCGCAGGGAAATATGCTTAACAGCGTTGTGGAAACTGTAAAATTGCAGGGCGGATTTCCGGTATTCAGGGAGCAGGCGCAGAAACTCAATGCGCGTTTTCCGGGGTTGAAAACCGTAAGCAGCGGAGTTCCGGCAGATTTTTCTTCGGCAAGGAGTTTTACCGCCAAACTTCCGGTACTGAAGACGGTTCCGCTTGAAATGATCTCCGAACTGCACAAAAAGAATGAACTGAAAAATTATGTGCTTTTCACGGATAACAGCATCGAACAGCGGATCATCGGTAAAAGATCCGGAGTCAATGAAAAACGCGAAAAAGGAAAGATGATCTTTTATACTCCGGCACACGGCAGCTCTACCGGAACCAACCACCGCGGGGTGGAGTTTGCGGTCGATGGCCTAGGAAAGATCGTTGAACTCTCCGGCAACTGCACCGGCAGAAGCGGCGATGAAAAAGGCGATATGAAAATTCCCGCTGACGGAATGGTGATATCCTGGAACGAGGCTCAGCCTTGTTTCTTCTTCCGCAGTTACACCTTTTATCAGACTCTGCGGAAAAACGATCAGCTCAAGTTGATGAAACGCAATATGCGCGGTTTGCTCCGCAGTCCGGTCAGCGGTAAATTTTCTGCTCCGCGCCGCGGTGCTGCGGTTTTCCTGCAGGCGGTCAATCCAATGGAGCCGGGAAGAGTGGCGCGGATATGTTTCCGGTTCGCCGGCGGCAGTAAAAAATATGTTACCGTCAAAGGCAGTGATTTTATTTCCGCTCCGTGCGTACTGCGTGATCTTCCGGAGCATGATCTGTGGATCGTTGCCCCCATGGTCCGTTACGGCATGAAACCGCTGCTGGCGGTAGAGTGGAACTGCGGTAAAAACTCTTCTTTGCTTACCGGAGTTGAGATCCAGCCTTATTCCGCAGGTGCAGATGCCGGACTTTGTGTACTTGGAGTTACCGCTTTCGGAGAATAAAACATGAGAAATCATTTTACTTTTTCAGAAAAAGGCATTGCCGGTCATTGCGGAATTCAGGTATCCTGGTGTCTGGCGGCTGCTCAAAATCAGGATGAGGAACTTGAACTTATCCAACCTGAAGATATGCAGAGTTTTTCGGTTGATATCCGGGAGAATATCTGTGCCGTATGGCAGGGACATCCGCTGCTGGGTGAGGATTTCAAGGTAACTGTGATATGGCAGAATGCCGGAAACGGTCTGCTTTCAGGCTGCCTTTCGTGGAGCGGTAACTCTTCACAACTTGCGATAGAAGAGATCCGTTTCCCGGCAATATCCTCAAATGAGCCGGAGGACAGCCGTTTTCTGATTCCATCCAATCTCGGAGAACTTGTGACTATGCGCCATGCCGCCGCCAGAGGCAGACGCAGTTTCTACGCTTCCATGCAGTGGACCGCACTGTTCCCTGCCGGAAAAGATCATGGATTTTATCTGGATTGCCGCGATCCGGAACATCTGCTCAAACAGTTCGATTACGGATACAAAGAGGGAGTATTCACTCATACACCAGTGTATTATGTGCCGCTTGCTCCGGAAAATCATGCTGCTCACACCATGCCTTACAGCTGTACATTCGGCAGGTTTGACGGCAGCTGGTTCGAAGGTGCGCAGATCTACCGCAGCTGGGCATTGGAGCAGTCCTGGTACACTGACCGTCTGCCGGAACAGGAAAAACTGCGCCGCATATCCATGTGGGTCTGGAACCGCGGTACCGCAGAGGAGGTGATCCCGCCTGCTGAACGTCTGCAGCAGGATGCCGGAGTTCCGGTTGCCCTTGACTGGTACTGGTGGCACAGTAATCCGTACGATACCGATTATCCGGAGTTCTGGCCTCCGCGTGCCGGAGAGGAGGCGTTCCGCGAAGCCATTGCCCGTCTCAACTCACAGGATATATTTGTCCAGGTCTACACCAACGGCATGACCTGGGATATCGATGCTCCAAGTTATGAGAATGATCACGGTATCGGTTCTCTTCAGGTCAACCGTGACGGCACACCCACAGCGATGATGTTCAATCCCTACACCCGTCACCGGCTGGCGATCATGTGCGGCGAGGCGGAGGAATATCATCAGAAGATGATCGCGCTTTCCGGAAAGATCGCCTCTTGCGGACTGCCGGGACTGTATCTGGATATGATCGGCAGTTACGCTCTTGCTCCCTGCTGCAACGCCCTGCACAAACATGTCAAAGGCGGCGGCAGTTATCAGAAAGACGGTTATTACCGTTATGTGACTGCGATAAGGAAAAATCATCCGGATCTTCTGCTGTCAACGGAATATGCCAGTGAGATGATGGATCTTTTTGAGTCGGTCATCATGCTTGACAGCAGTATTGAACGCTGTTACGGTTCTGCTGAAATGGAAGCGGTCCCGGCTTACATGGCGGTATATCACGGTGACGGGGTCACGGTTTTCGGAAGTTACGCCATTCCGGACGGTATCCCCGCGTGGGATCCGGAGTGGCCGGATAAAGACAGGTGGCAGGTCGAAGAGGATTGGCACCGGCAGTTTGAACATCAGTTCTTTATCGAACTTGCCCGCTGTATCATCTGGGGCGTTCAGCCGTGTATATGCAATCTGAAAACAGCACATGCTGAAGATCCGGAGTTTGCCGTAGAGTATAAATATATCCTTGATACGGCAAAGTTCTATCATGAGAATACCGGCGTGCTCCACTCCGGACGCATGCTGTCGCCGGAGGGATTTGAGTGTGAAAATATCCGGGTGAAATTCATGAAGCGCGGAATTTTCACTCTGCGTGCAGATATGACTGTTCTTGAACGTGAGCAGCCGGCGGTACTGCACAGTTTCTGGCTTGCTCCGGATGGCAGGAAGGCTCTGGTCATGGCAAACTATACCCGTCAGGAGCGTGCGGCAAAATACCGTGACGGCTCCGGCAATTGGCACAGTGTGATGATAAAGCCGCTGTCGTTTGAACTTAAGTTTACTGATTGAAACTTATTTGCTGAAATATCATTCTGCGGTGGCGCATGCATGGGATTTCGCGGAACACCTTGTCACGGCGCAGTCCCGCAGGGCGAAGACGGATCCCGCACCGTACTCGGCGCAAAAAAAAGACCTTGCTCCACGCTGCATCCACCGATCGCAGACAGAACCGT
>JAZSGR010000086.1:0-23774 GCA_045532825.1 Victivallaceae bacterium
AGGGCGAAGACGGATCCCGCACCGTACTCGGCGCAAAAAAAAGACATTGCTCCACGCTGCATCCACCGATCGCAGACAGAACCGTTTCTTGAGCTTGAAAAAACATATTTTTATTCAGAAAAACATATCTGAATAAGGATAAAATATAAATTTTTCACAAAATTTCGGACATTATCTATTTTTTTCAAAATTTATTGCTGCATACGCCATTTTTTCCTTGATTTATCAGCTCTTTTGGAGTAAATTATTTCTGATTGCAACTTCAACCAACTGCGGGAGCTTTTATATTATGGAACTGGCAGATTTCAAGATCAGCCGTCTCGGTGAAGCAACACTGCCTTCACCTCTGGAAAACCATGTATTTGTCGATGACAACGCGACTGTCTGCTACGACACCAATGCGGAGATCATCGCAGAATACATCAAACAGGGCAAACCGATACCGGCATTTGAAAAGGCGGGAGCCCGTGCAAAGATCTTCCACGATCCGGCATGGAGCAAAGCGGCTATCCTGACCGCAGGCGGACTCTGTCCGGGACTCAATGAAGTCATAAAGTTCCTCACCCTCACTTTGATGAACCGCTACAAGGTCCCGGTGGTCTACGGTATTCCCTACGGTTACAAAGGGTTGAATCCGGCACACCGTCTGTCGCCTGTCATGCTGACTCCGGAAATGGTCGATGCCATCCACGAGCAGGGCGGAACCATCCTCGGTTCATCGCGCGGCGAGGAAGACACAGGGGTCGTGGTTGATACTCTTGCAAGAATGAACATCAACATGCTGTTCTGCATCGGCGGCGACGGAACCAGCCGCGGCGCCCACGACATCGCCATGGAGATCAAACGGCGCGGACTTGCAATAAGCGTGATCGCCATTCCCAAAACCATTGATAACGACATAAGTTATATTGACAAATCCTTCGGTTTTTCCAGTGCGGTGCTTGCCGCCGGACCGGTGGTCACCTGTGCCCATGTAGAGGCCAAAGGGGCATACAACGGTGTCGGACTTATAAAGGTGATGGGCAGGGATTCCGGATTCATTGCCGCCTATACCACGCTTTCCAATCCTTTTGTCAACTACTGTCTGGTCCCGGAGCGTCCGTTCACGCTTGAGGGAAATGATGAGACTGCGCTGCTGCCGCATCTGGTCAAGCGTCTGCAGGCGAAGCATCATGCGGTGATCCTGGTGGCAGAGGGAGCCGGACAGGATCTGTTTTCCTCAAAATCCGAACAGCGTGATGCCTCCGGCAACAAACTGCATCAGGATATCGGACTGCTGCTCAAGGATGAGATCACCAGATACTGCAAAAAGCACAATGTGCCGCTTACTTTGAAATACTTTGATCCGGGCTACACCATCCGCAGTGTGAAAGCCGAAGGCGATGATGCGGTGTTCTGTGCGCTGCTTGCCAACGGAGCCGCCCACGCTGCCATGTCCGGCAGAACAGATATGATGATCGGTCACTGGAGCGGAGCATTCACCCATGTGCCGATCGCTCTTGCCACCAGCGCACGCAAAAAGCTGGATCTGAGCAGTCCGCTCTGGAGTACGGTAAGAGATATGACCGTATTCTGATTTACGGCTGTCCTGCTGTTTCGGGATAGAAAAATGCCGCCCTTGTGATATGACATCACACCGGGCGGCAATTTTTTTTACTTTGCCGATGCGGCAGCAGCCTTTACTTTGCCGCCTGCAGACGGGTTCTGCGGTATTCGGTCGCAAACTGCGTACCGTCGAAACCGGCATCATCACAGCGCAGATCGGTCAGATAGACCTTTTTGCCGTTGTTCATCCACGACATGCGCGCCGCCATTGCCGCAAGTTCAGGTTCGATCATCTCTGCGGCGGAAACCGGAAGTTCATCCGTTTTGCCGGTAAAGTAAGGCATGACCTTGCGGAGCATGTTGCAGTACACGCATTCACCTGTCTCCAGCTGAATAACTTTTTTATCAGTGACCGCGGTGAGCGTAAAAGGCAGCCAGGCACTCTGTCCGGCAGTGAGGATACCCACTCTGCCGTCTTTCCACTCCAGAATGATCTGGTTCTGGTTGCTCCGGGCGACACACTGCGCGGAAACGATACCGCTGCCGAGAATACTTGCAAGCGTTGCATATCCGTGGATACCGTAATTGAAATCATCCACGCCGACGGCAGTGTATGCGGTATAGACCTTGCCGCGTTCCTCCTCCGGAATGGCGAGGAAATCCTCTGCCGGCTTGAAATAACGCAGCACGGAACCGCCGACCACCCGGTATCCCTGTTTGATCCAGTCAAGATAAATATCGGCATCGGCAAGGTTTCCGGCGATAGGTTTGTCGATGTAGACGGATTTGCCCGCCTTGACGAACATTTCAGCCTGTTCGATATGCTTATCCCAGTTGGTGGTATGTACGATGACACCATCCACCAGCGGGAGCATGTCTTCCAGCTTATTCACGGCGTGCGGAATATTCATTTCCGCGCAGAACTCTTTTGCAAATCCGGCAGGACGTGTTTCTCCGGAATCCCATGCGGCAACGATTCTGGCATCGAACAATCCGTCATTCACGTATTCGCGGATCAGAGGTATCCACGAACCGGGATGGGAGGTGCAAAGTCCGACAAGACCAATTCTGAAACTCATTTTCCACCCCGTTTCATCAGTGTTTCATGGTAAGGATGACACCCATCGCCTTATCGGGATGATCGATCAGCAGATCTCCGGCTTCGGCGATGTTTTCCAGCGGGATACGGTGAGTGGTAAGCGGATCGACACGCAGACGTTTTTCAGCGATCAGGGCAATAAGCTCACGGGCATTGCGCTGAGTGGTGAACTGCACGAAAGCCGCGGGATAATCTTTGCCCAGCTCCCATGCGGCATCGTGATAACCGGCTCCGGTACGGGAGGAAACGCGGATATTGAGATTTCCGGAAGCGGCTCCGCCGTCGACCGGGACCCGGCATCCGCCGACCAGGGTGACGTTGCCCATAGCATGACCGTCAGCGGAGACTTTCATGCATTTTTTGATATCCATGAAGGCTTTTTCAGCATTGCCGCCGAAAGCGAACAGAGCAAAATCCAAACCGTAGGGATCGGCAAACGCTTTGGTCAGCTCCACCGGATCTTTACGCAGAAAATTGATGGTTTTGATACCGCATTTCTTTGCGATCTTTGAACGGATGGCAAGAGTTTCCCAGCCGAGCACTCTTGCCCCGCAGAGCTGATAGAGCTGTGCTGCGAGGTTGCCGACGATACCCTGACCGAGAACGGCACCGTATTCACCGAACTTGACATCGGTACGGCGGACCGCCTGAAGGGAAGTGGCAGCAAGGGAAAGATAAGATGCCTGTTCAAAGGTCACATCATCCGGGATCGGAACCACCAGATTGACCGGAACCACAGCATAATTGGCATGCTGTGCCGCGCCTGCCCCCATACACGCCACACGCATACCTGGCTTCAGCCCCTTCACATCACCTTTGGTCTCAAGGATGATACCGGCATTGGAGTAGCCGAACTGGACAGGTTTGAAATCTTCCCCCTGCGGATTATTGCGGTAATTGCGCGCCGCAGCCATTTCTGTTCCCGGACTGATGAGAGAAGTATGGACCTCGACCAGTACCTGATTGTCTTTCAACTCCGGAACGTCATCAACGATGGTTCCGAGTTTTCCGTCACGGAGAATTACACCGACTGTTCTTTTCATGATTTTCATTTCCTGATTTTTTGACGGCAGTGCCGCCGGTTTCATTGTATAAGATACCACCTGTTTTTACATTATAAATGGCAAAAAAACAAATTTTTTTACCATTTTGAATAATTTTCCTGCCTCCGTAAGATCACAATTCGGCTTTGTGTTTCTGAAGCCACCGCCAGAAAGAGGCTCCGCTTGAATAGCCCAGTTCATACGCCATTTCCTTCTGGCTGATCTTGCGTTTCATTGCCGTCCGGACATATTCCAGACGTACCTGATCGGCGAATTCGCCGATCGACATGCCGGTTTCGTCGCGGAATTTATGAGCAAAATGACTGCGGGTGTATCCGAAGATCTGCGCCAGAGATTCAGCGGTACACTTTCTGCCGTTGAGGGAATATATGTATTCCTTTGCCTTATCCATCAGCGTTTCCGGCGGAAGCATGGAGTGCATTTCCGATACCCGCAGAGCCAGTTCTCCCAATATCAGTTCCATGGGTTCTTTCATGTACTGCGTGACGGTTTCCTCTGTGATATTTTTCTGCCGTCCGAGGTGGTTCCAGCGGTATTCCAGTACTTCGCTGAACACATCGGGCAGAGCGATGTGCCGCAGATGCGGAGAAAAACGTATCTGACCGTTATCCACAACTTCCACGATATTCCAGAAAAATTTGCGTTTCTGCACATACCCCCACAGGTGGATGAGGTCATGTTCCTGCACCTGATAACAGTACCCGTGACTGATACCCGAGTCAAACAGCATGACCGTGCCGCTGCTGCAGGGATAAACACTGTTGTTGCAAAGATAATTACTGCTGCCCGAAATGACAAACAGTATCTCTCTGCCGGAGTGGACACTGCGCAGATAATTTTTGCTCAACTCCCGGTTGCAGGGCGGAGAGTGTCTGCTGATGATCGTTTTCACCCCGGAACGCAACCCTTTTACTACTGCATTTATATCCATAAAAAACACCAATCGCACAAATTGTATATTTTTAATACAAAACAAATATTTGTTTTACACAAAATGTGTGGTATAATATAACCGTTGCAGTAGAAAATGCAAATCAGAGATAACCATAAAAACGCTCTGTCAACCGGTAAAAAAATACCAGGAGGATCGAAATGAAAACGAAGTGTTGTCCGGGTGCTGTTTCAGCCGCCTGCCGCAAACCGGCGGAACTTGAAAAAAGTCTGTTCGCCAAATTGTTTCCGGCAAATTTCGAACGCAGTACCTTTGTAAATAAATTTTCGATGAGAGGCTCTTTACCCCGACAAGTCGGGGTAAAGCCTGCAGGCTTTACGCTGATCGAGCTCCTCGTGGTGATCGCGATCATCGCTATTCTTGCCGCCATGCTGATGCCCGCGCTGCAGCAGGCGCGTGAGCGCGGAAGAGCCGCAAACTGCCTGAGCAACCTCAAACAGATAGGCTCCGCATTCAGCATGTACGCTGATAACTTTGATGATTATATGATTGCCACGTCGGTTGATAACGGTCAAATGCGTTGGAGTAAATATTTGCGTATAAACAACCTGATCCCGTCAGCTGCCCTTAACTGTCCTACTGAAACAGTGAACTATACAGATGAAGATGGAAAGCATAATTACGGATTAAGCTATTGGACTCTGGGATACAATGCAGCAGGAGGGGCTGCCGGCAACAATCTTCCGGTCAAACGTTCTGTCATGCTGAACAAGAAGGCTGGCTCAAAAACGATTTGCTCTGGTGACAGCCGTCCAACCAAAGATAACACCGGTGGTGACTATCCTTATGGCTCCAATGCAGGAATATATATGATTACCCGTCCGGACACTGACAAGGGACAGCATGCATATCCGATTCCGGAATACGGATATGCTTCACCGTATCTGCGGCACAATTTGAGAGCAAATTTTGTCTTTTTCGACGGACACAGCGGGTCGCTTGACCGTTATCAGGTGGAAAAAAGAATTTACTGGTCCCCCAGGTATAACAGCTCGTCCGGTACACCTGACTACAGAGCTTACGGTCAGTGGGGAGGAGGGTACGACGAGTGAAAAAGTCTGCTTTTCTCTTTGCAGCAGCGGCAGCTATGCCGCTGTTAGCGGCACAACTGCCGACGGGTGATGCCGAACTTGCGGCAAAACGCAAGCCGGAGGTGCGTATCGGTATCGACTTCGCCGCTCTGGATAATCTGCTGATGCCGGATAACTCCACCAAAAACCTCATCCGCAACCCCTCTTTTGAAACCGGTTTCAAAGAGTTTTATCCCAAGCGCGCCGCCGGATTGGATGACACCCCCAATTTCAGCAAACGCTGGTCCCCTGACAATGAGGATTTCCAGATCGACCGCAAAGTGTTCCATTCCGGCAAAGCCTCGCTGCTCATGCGGGTATGGCCCAAAGAGGCAAGTCCGTGGATGTCGCAGTGCATCCTTGCCGACAAAGGGGAATATGTTTTGAGCTTCTACGCAAAGAGCAGCGCCGCCAAGGGCAACCGCATGGTGGTGTTTTTCTCTGAACATACCGCGCAGGGCAGAAAATGGATCGCCGACGGAACTCCGTTCAAGTATGTCAACGTGGATGACTCCTGGCAGCGGTACGAGATCCCCATGACGCTCAAACGGCGCGGCATGTACCGTCTGACTTTCTGCGGCGATACCGCCAATGACGGAGAAAACCGTATAAATGTTGATGACATCCAGTTTGAAAAATCGGCAAAAGCCACCGCATTTGTCAAGCCGGCCATCGAAAGCAAGCTGCTCTCGGCGGCAAAGGATAACTTTATCTCCGATGCCGTCAAACCTGAATTGAAACTTGAACTTTACGGTAAACCCGGTGTTTCCGGCAGCGTGAAAGTTGAGATCACCAACTTTTACCGCGAAAAGATCTATGCGGCAGCTCACAAATTCACCATCGGCAAAAACGGTACGGCAGTCATTCCGCTCAACCTGAAAAATGCCGGACGCGGTGTCTTTGTCGTCCACAGCGAGTACTCTCTTGCCGGCGGTAAAAAGTGCCGCACACTCGACCGCTTCGCCATCGTGAAATATCTGCCGGAAAAATTCAAACACCGTCAGATCTTCTCTCTGCAGTACGGAACTTTGGATACCGTTCCCGGATTCATCCGTATACTTGAACGTTTTCAGAAACTTGGCGTAGGTGCAAAATCCCACCTCAAGACCGGAGCAAAGATCTCGCTCGACACCTATCGCAAATACGGCGTTGAACCCATGTGCGGAACTATGTTGAGCTATTTCAACAAAGATGATAAAATGGTCGGTTTCGGAATAAGCAAAAATGTTCTGCGCACCATAGCTTACTGGCGCAACGGCAGATACTGGAACCCCAACGCCGGAACTCCTCCGCCGCCGTTCTATATCCGCGACTTCAAGCAGGAAAAGACCGCTATCGACGAAGCGTACCTCAAACGTTTCGAGGATGCCGTCGCCGCCAAGGCTGCGGAAAATCCCGAAATGAAACTCTGGGGTCTCACCGGCGAGATCACCTGCAAACTGCCGTACAGCTGGTGGTCGGAAGACGGCAGCAGAAAAAATTACATCACCGCCTACGCAAAAATGCTCGGAGCCTTCGTGCGCGGAGTACGCCGCGGCAATCCGCAGGCAAAAGTATTTCAGGACGATCCGGCGAACATGGCTCCGGAGAGCGGAATTCTGGAAACTGCTGAACTGCTCGCAGAATGCAACAAACTTGGAATAAAATTCGATGTCATAGCCATCCACCCCTACCGGAACACTCCGGAAGATCCCGATCTTGACGGCGATACCGCAGTCATGCTGGATATGATGGCAAAACAGGGTTACGGAAAAACCGATCTCATCTGGCCCGAAATGATGCACTGGCCGGTGTACGGCATCCCGCAGCTCAACATCACCCGCGACTGCCGCGACAAGACCGGATACTATGACGGAAACCTCTCTTACGCCATGGGATATCAGGAAAAGATCGCAACGGCATATTACGCCCGCAGTTATCTGGTCGCTCTCAAATATTCCGACCGGGTGAAACTTGCGACTGCCGGAATGGTCGCAGCCTCGCATATCGACAACGATCTCACCCCCTACGCCTGTCAGCTGGTACCCAATACGCTCGGTCATCTGCTGGGCAACTCAAAGTTCCGTGCCGATGTGCGGGTGGCGGCAAATACCAGATGCTACATATTCGAGGATGAAAAACAGCGTCCGGTGGCGGCGATATGGAACTTTGATCCGGAAACGGAAAAGGGACTGCGTCCCTCTCCGGTGGCGGAAGTCGATCTCGGTAATTTCTGTTCTGAAGCCTTCGACCTCATGTATACCCCGCGCACGCTGAAAAAAGGAGTGAACCGTTTTGCAGTAACTCCCTATCCGGTGTTTCTGCGCGGAAAACCCGGATCATTTGAAAACCTGAAAAATGCTCTGAACGATATGCGTTTTGTCATGGGCGGAAAAAATTTCATGCCGGTCAATCTGCATATCGCTCCGGAAACCACCTCCAGAGCTGCGGTCACTTTCAACAATATGCTCTCAAAGAAAGTAGCCGGCACCTTCGACGGTAAAGCGTTCTCGGTCCCCGCCTCCGGAAAAACCACGGTGAAAAAAATCATGCTTCCGGCACTGCGTTTTGACCGCATCCGTCAGGTGAACGCCGGAAGCGAACTGGTCATCGGCGACAGCATGATGCCGGAACCGGCAAAACTTACCGGCTTTGCCATCCACCGCGCTCCGGCAGGATGCACTTTGAAAAATATCGACTGGAAAAAGTATCCGGCGATAGAATTGTTCAAAAAAGGCAAATCTTCCGCCGACCGCGGAACATTGCGCATGGCGTGGAACACCGGCGGTATCTTCATCGAACTTGATATAGATGATGATAAATTCATCCACCGGGAGTTTCCAAGAGCAAGAGCCCGCTGGGATAATGACTCGGTGCAGTTCTTCTTCGACTTTTTCGGCGATGCCGCCTATCAGTTCGCCGCCGTCAACAAGCGCGGTATGGGCAACGATGACTGTATCTATGCAGTTTATCCGGATAAGCACGGCAGAAAAGCCGACTTTTTCCTGGTGAGCGGCGTTGACAGTCAGCTCGGTCTCGGTCAGGCGGCTCCGCACAATGAAACGTTCCTCAAAGACGTTCCGGTGACCTTTACCAGAAGAAAGAACGGATACATCTACCGCATGATGATCCCGCAGAAATATCTGCTGCCGCTCAATCTTGAAAAGGGAAGTTCTTTCGGCATGGGCTTGCTGGCTCCGGACTGCGATGATGACTCCCTGCCCCGCAACCGCAGGTGCAAATCGCAGTTCTCGCTGCTTTCAGGCGGCAGAGGATGCAACGACGTGGCACACCTCTACCCGAGAGTGCTGCTGGCTGAATAAAAGTTATTGTAAAATTGGTTCAAAATGCGGTAACGCATCGCTGGCAAAGACGTTTTTGAACTTGAAAAAAAAACGCAGTGTGATATATTTGATTTACGGGAAGCATATCCGTGTAAGAAATAATATCAAAAGTCATCGAAAAAATCAAGGCGGATGCGCTTGGGACGTACAAACAGTTCCATCACAAAAAATTTGGAACATAAAAACAACATAAGGAAAACAAAAAAAATGAAAAAAATGTCAATTCTTTTGGCGGCGGCTGCCGTTATCGCCGTAAATGCCGGGGAACTCCTTGTCAATACCGACTTATCCAAAGGCATGGATAAATTCATCGTCTACCAGGAGAAAAAAGGCAAACGTGTCAATCCTGAAATCGTCACCGAAGACGGCGCCAAAGCCATCCAGTTTGCGAAACCCGCTGCCGGATATGCCAATGTCTATCAGAAAGTCGATCTCAAACCCGGCAAATATGTCGCAAGTTATGAAGTCAAAGCCGATCCCGTTGAAGCAAGAGTCTCCTATGCCTACGTTTACGGCAATGATGTGAACAAAGACGGAAAACGCAGCGGCAAAAACTTTCTGTACATGGATGACGGTCTGCGTAAAAAAGGCAATACCTCATGGCACAAAGTCACCAAACAGTTCACAGTTCCCGCAACCGGAAAAACCAGTCTGATCCATTTTGTGGTCAGACCGCAGTATGAGGGCACGGTCCTGTTCCGCAACTTCTCAATCAAAGCTGTCAAGTAACAGTTTTTTCAAGTAAGCTGAAACACGGTCGGAGAAAACATTTCCGGCCGTGTTTTTTTTGTACCCTCGCAGTCCGTGACATAAACTCATGTCTCCTTTGAGCTGAAGTTCACATGGACATCGACGGACTGTATGGACGGCATGGACTTCTGAAATCCTGTTTCTGATCATCGTCCATTTTGTCCACTTCCGTCCATACCGGTCCATTCAAAAAAAATCACGCAGACGTTGCAATAAAACAGCACGCGGATGCGTTAATGGTGACATACAAACTCAAAGAACAACAAATGCAGGAGATGATATGTTGAAACGTTTGATCTTTACCGCAGCATTCAGTTTGCTGACCGTCACCGCACTTGATGCGGAAACTTTTGCAGAGGCACAGGCGAAAGTCAAAGAAAAATATCCGGCGGAATTTGCCGAGATACAGAAACTCGCGGCGTCCGATATGTCAGCGGCACAGAAAAAACTCCATGAACTTGCCCGCAAAGGCAATATTTCCCTGCCCCGCGAAGGCAGATCCAACTTCCGCAATTTCCCCCGCCTCTCCGGTGACCGCAGAGGCAGAGGCGGCAGACCCGGCATGGGACCGGGATTCGGCGCAAGACGCATGGGGCAGTTCAATCTGCTCCGCCGCTTCATCGCTGAAAGTCAGATCAAAAGCAAATTTGCCGCTGAATATGCCGCAGCGGACCGGGAATTCCTCGCCGCTGTGGAAAAAATCGAAGCTCTGGCAAAGCAGGCAAAGGTCACGCTGCCGCTTTCGACCGAGATCCAGATACGCAAACTGCGCGCCAAGGCTCCGGCGGAGTTTGCCGCACTCGAAGAACAGTCGGCATCCGATCCCGGCAGAGCATTTGCCGGTCTGCGCGAACTTGCAGAAAAACATAAAATCGAAATCTGGGAAATGCGCGGAAACAGCAGAGGTCAGGGCAACTCCGGTGAACGTCCTGCTCCGCCGCCTGCGGCATCCAGGGAAAATCCCCGGCAGATCATCCGCCGCCTGCAGAAAAAATATCCTCAGGAAATGAAACGCATCATGAAACTGCGTGAAGAAGATCCCAGAGCATTCTCTTCTGAACTTCAGAAACTCAACCGCAGAGATCAGGCAGAAACCAAATAAAAATTTTTGATTTTTTACAAAAAAATATTGCAAAAATGTAATATTTGCAGTAAAGTATATACAAGGTATGTTTTTTTGAAAAAAAATCGGGGGATCGTTGAATGTCCTTATGGGGAAATGAAGAATTTGCAGTGGTGATGTTTTCGCCTGCAAGTGTACGCGGAGCGGTGTTTTCGCGGAACAAAAACGGATTGACGCTCTCTCTTCATGCAGAGGAAGCTGTAACATCCGGCGACAGCTCCGCCGCCTGGCGTCAGGTGCTGAACAAACTCAACTGCGGCAAAGCCATGCCGCTTTTCATAACCGGCAATTTCAAAGGCGGCATCTTTTTCCAGATGCAGTCAGCAGATCTCCCGCTTGAGGAACAGCGCGGTGCCATTGAACTTGAACTGCCCAGACATCTGATAGCAGTTCCCAAGGACTTCAAACTGCAGTTCTTCTCAAGTGAACTTGAAAACGGCAAAGCCGGTATCAATGCTTATGTATTCCCCGGCTCATCCATGGGAGCTGTCGCAGAATCACTTTCCGGATGCGGCAGACAGAGCGACGGTTTCGTTTATCCGCTGATGGGGTATCAGGAACATGATCCGCTGTTTTATCACCCGGAAATCGAACCCGGATTCTGCTTTTCAAACAGCAGATGGCGTCCTTTCAGTGATGAAAATGCTCTTGCGGATGCTCTCAATCATTGGAAAGATATTTTTGCAGAATATTTCATTCTGCCTGAAGAACCGGATATACGCAATTTCCTGCCGGTCCTGCTGGCAGCCAGACTGGTTTCCGGCAAAGAATACTATGCAAAACGTGCCGGTCTTACCGTACTGCCGGAGAGTCTGCGTCCCAAACGTTTCCGCCGTCAGTTCCGGGTCACGGTCATCCTTGCGGCGGTTCTGGTCCTGATGCTGCTGTGGAACGCTTCCGGCAGCTGGCTGCGCAATTACCGTGAATACAGTCAGTTGCGGGAACAGATAAAGAAGATGACCCGTGAAACGACATCGATCCAGACGATGCTCCGGAGAATGACCAAAGTCAACAAGGAGCGCAGCAAGATCACCGGAGTCAAGGCAGGCGAATACAGTGTCATGGAGTTTCTTGCCGTGTTTTCATCACTGCTCCCCGAAAATGTATCGGTGAACAACTTGAGACTCAATGAAAGCGGTGTTGATATCGTCCTTGCCAGTGAAGTTGAAAATCTCGATCTTGCCAGAGTCCTCAAACCGATGAGCGACTGGAAGATCAGCCAGCTCCAGCAGCGGCAGAACCGCGGCGGCAGCGGCAACACCATCAATCTGAAACTTGTTCCCGCAAACGGGGAAGAAAACAGGAAAGGACGGCGCAGATGAAACAGCGTATTTCCGTTTTCCTTGCCGATCCCAAAGGTAAACTTATTGCCGCAGTGAGCGTTCTGGTGCTGGTCTGGATCATCATCCTCGCGACCAGTGTCGACGGTCTGGACTCGCTCATGCCCGATGAAGCTGATATCGCTGAAGTCAAACGCGAAATGATCCGTCAGCAGAAATCATACGATAAGGCAAGAGAAGAAAAGCAGAAGTCGGATAAACTCTATGCCGACTACAAAAAGGTGATAGAAGAGGCGTGGAAAGAGGATAAACACGGCATGGTCGATACCGAATTCCGCCGTCTCATCTCCCAGGCGGCACGCAGTGTATCCCTTGCGCTGGATAGTCTCGGAGCTGTCAAATCCAGCAGGATCAATGCGGATTTTTACTATGCGGAACTTGATGTTTCAGTCCGTGCCAATTACGGGGATGTGGTAAAATTCATCAAAGCGGTCGAACAGGTGACGCCGCATGTCACCTGGCGCAGGATCGACATCCGTCCCGACCGCAGACCGCCGCACCTCGGCGGACAGAACAATCAGGGAAGCATCACCGCAAGAGTTCTCAACGATGACAATTCATCCCGCAATATGACCAGAGTGGGATTCAACGGCACTCTGCGTATCATCGGATTTGACGGAAAAGTTCCGCCGCAGAAAACGACCCGGAGGACGGTAAAATGAAAAATCTCCTTGTCGCAGCAAACTGCATACTCAGTGTGGTGATCGTCATCCTGTTCATATCCAACGTTTCAAAACTCGGCGGCGGCAAGCCGGAGTTTGAAGTGAAAAAGCGTTCAGCCAAAAAAGTTCAGGCTGCGGAACCGGCAAAACGTACAAAACTTGAAATCGCACCTGAAAAGCAGATCGAAACGATCGTGAATTCAGACATATTCAATCCGGAACGCGCCCCCAATGTTTCCGCCTGGGGCAGAGGACGTACCCAGATCTCTCTGGTGGGTACATTCAAAGTCGGCAAGATCGAAGGAGCGATCATTCTCCAGCAGGTCTCAAACCGTTTCAACTCCCCTGCTTCACGCATGGGTGCTATGATGTCGCACGATGCCATGGCTCAAATGATGAATGCCCGTCCGCAGCAGGGAGCCGGTGCCAATGCACAGCAGCGTCCGCGCGGAAGCATGAGACAGCGTTGGTCGATGCTCAATCCGCAGCTGGCACAGCAGCTTGCCGGTGACCGTTCAACGAACACTCCGATAAAACAGTATGTGCGTGTAGGAGAAACACTTGCCAACGGCTACACCCTTGCCGAAGTCACCCGCACCAAAGCTGTTCTGACCAAAGGCGGGGATAAAATGGAGCTTGAACTTCAGGATCCCTCCAAAAATCAGGCTCAACGCCGCAGTACGGCAAGCAGGGGCAACTCCTGGCGGGAATTCCAGCAGACCCAGATCCGCACCCAGCAGCAGATGCTCCGGATGATGTACATGATGCAGAGCAGAATGCGTTCCGGCGGCGGCAATTCCGGCGGCCGCGGCGGCAGAAGATGATGTGAGATTTTTTAATATTAACATATAAATGAAAATGGTTGTAAAAATGAAAAAAACGTATCACCCCGGTTCGCTGTTGCACAAACGCCGCCTCTGGCTGGCTGTCATTCCTGTACTGCTCATCTCCGGCTGTTCTTCCATGGATGAAAAAAATGAGGAAAAGAAGGAGGAAAAGAAAGAGGACCGCTTCGCTTTTCTCCGCAGAGCCGAACAGAAAAAAATCAAAAAAGCCTACGAGAGCATCGATGCTGAACAGATCCAGTCAAAACAGCCCGACTCCGTCAAGATCTCCGGCGAAAAGCTGAAACAGCTTGAGGGCAGTCAGGTGGTTCCCGGCAGTCACCTAAAACCTGTCTCCGGTAAAAAAGGAGCGGTAAAGCAGGTACCGCGCAAAAAGTTTTACGAGGATTTCATTCTGCTCAACGGCGATGAGGAGATCGCAGTTTCCCTGATCTTCAACAGCGCACCCCTGCTGGATGTGCTTTCAGCTTTTGCCGATGTACTCGGATTCAATTTTGTCGCCGACAGTGACATCAAAAGCACCGTCACCCTCAATTTGAACAGCAAGATGACCAGACGTGAACTCTGGGCAACTTTCGAACACATGATCCAGCTTGCCGGAGGCGCGGTGAAAGTCGAAGACTCCCTGCTGCGCATCATGGCGCGCGCCAAAGTAAAACAGCAGCCGGAAGCAAAACCCGGATTGGACGGCAAATCGGATATCCTCTTCTTCCCGCTTTCGACCGCGACCGCCCGTGAAGCGATGAACCAGATCCGTCAGTTCCTCTCCCCCGGCGGAGTCTGTGTCGAACTCACCAGACCCAATGCCGTCATGGTGACGGATTCTCCGGAAAACATGGAAAAGATCCACCAGCTGCTCCAGTGCATCGACCGCAACAACAAGGCGCACTGGCCGCGTGCAGTCATCAGCTGTCACAATGTTCTGCCGAGCAAACTGATCTCTGAATTGCAGGAAGTCCTGCCGGTACTCGGCTTGAACGTGGTCAAAAACAGTGACCGTTCCGAACAGCCCGGCTCCGTACAGCTGGTCGGACTTGACCGTCTGCAGGTGGTAGTGGCTTCCGCCGCGACTGAAGAAGCGGTCAAAACCATCCGCGAATGGGTCGCACTGCTCGACTCACGCGATGCGACCGATCAGGAAAGAGTCTTTGTCTATAAAGTCCGTCACAACAAAGCCGCCCACCTTGCCCAGGCGCTTGCCACGATCTACGAGACTCAGGGCGCAAGTCTTTCCATCGACACCACCACCGGCAGGACCCGCATGGAAAATGTGGTTTCCGCCCGTGCCAGAACAGTTTCCACTCCGAACACCACCGGCCTTACCGCCCGCAACAACCGCACAGCGGCTGCCAATGCGGTAGCAAATACCGCAACAGACAAGGAGTCAAACATTTTTGCCAAAACCATCAAAGTCTTTGCCGACGGCGTGCTGAACCGTCTGGTTATCCGCACCACACCGCGCACCTATGCTTCGATCAAGGCTCTGCTTGACCGTCTGGATGTGGTCCCCGCCCAGGTGCTGCTTCAGGTGCTGGTCGTTGAGGTCACGCTCTCTGAAAGCACCCAGTTCGGACTGGAGTTTTCCGGTTATCAGAACGGCAGTCAGGTGATGTCGCTTTTCGGGACCAACTATTCCGGCAGCATGAATCCCTTTGCCCAGGTATTCAATGCCGAGACCCAGAGCTGGGAAAACAGCTCCAGCTTCAAGACCGGAGCCAACCGTCAGGACGGCGGAACTTTTGTCATCGCCGATCCCGACAATCCGCAGTCACGTTTCGGCTACATCCGCGCCATGGCAGGTGACGGACTGGTGAAGGTGCTTTCCAGTCCGCAGCTTCTGGTTTCAAGCCACACCGAAGCGAGCATCAATGTCGGTCAGGATGTTCCGGTGATTTCCAGCGGTATCACCAGCACCTCCAGCAACGGCAGTCAGCAGTACAACTACCGTTATGTTTCCACCGGCGTGATCCTCACGGTCACTCCGCAGATCACCAGCAACGATCTGATCTCCCTTGAGATCAAGCAGGAGCTGTCGCAGGCGGTCAACACCACCAGCAGCAAGATCGAGTCTCCGACCATCACCCAGCGCACCGTTGAGACCGCCATGACGATCGCCAACGGGCAGACCATGGTCATCGGCGGACTTATCCAGGAACGCAAAGAGGATTCTCTTGACTCCCTGCCGTTCATCAACAAGATCCCGTTCCTCAACCGTCTTGCCGGCAACACCAATGCCAACGTCGAACGCACAGAGGTACTGGTCATGGTCACCGGTCATATCGTCAACGAACACAGTCCGGTCGAGGATATGATAAAACGCTACAACGATGCGGTCAAATCCCTCAATGACTTTGACAAGCGTCTCGGTGACGGTCCTGAAGCGAACAAGAAACCCGGTTTGATGACCGATAAAGATTTTTGGCTGAAATAATGGAAAATGCAAAAGAAAACCTCTGTGCCGCCGGACTTGAGAGACTGGAACGTGCTTTTTCAGAAAGATTCCCCGACCTTGTCCGTACCGGCAATCTCCGTGAGATCGACCGGGAATTGATCCGTTCCGGCCGTCTGACCGAAAGCGAACTGCTGGCAATGTACAATGCCGCCTGGCAGGTTCCTGAACTTGCGGAAGAGGAAATCGATATTCCGGATCTTCCGGAGTCTGCACCGCTTGAGTTTTTCAACTCCAACACCTGTCTGCCGCTTGAGTGGGAGCAGAATTCCGTGACTCTGCTGCTGCCGGATCCTTACGATATCGACGGCATGACCTTCCTCATACGCAAGACCTGGGATTGCGATGTCTCTCCGCGTTTTGTCAAACGTGCATTTCTTGAACGCGCCCTGACCAAACTGCAGCACGCCGGCAATGATGAGGATGACACTATCGATCAGGAGGATGAAAACACTCTGCGTTCAATGGCGGGAGAAGCGCGCATCGTCCGTCTGGTAAACGATATATTCACCCAGGCAATCGAACTTGGTGCCAGTGACATCCACATCGAGCCGGGAGAAACCAGTCTTTCAGTCCGCTGCCGCGTTGACGGTGTGCTGACCGAGATCATGAACTGCCCGCTCAGCCAGTTCCCGGCGATCGCTTCGCGCATCAAACTTATCGGCGGACTCAACATCGCCGAAAGCCGCGTGCCGCAGGACGGCCGCACCAATGTCCAGATCGGCAGGACCGAACTGGATATGCGTATATCGACCATTCCCATCCTCACCGGTGAAAGCATCGTTCTGCGTCTGCTCAATCAGGAGGCGGTAAGTTTCGATCTGCGCACTCTCGGTATGAGCGAAGAGATCCTGAAAAAGTTCAACAAACTTATAAGCATCCCGCACGGAATGATCCTGGTCGTAGGTCCCACCGGCAGCGGAAAGACCACCACTCTTTACAGTGTCATCAATCAGCTCAACGACAGCAAAAAGAAGATCATCACAGTCGAAGATCCGGTGGAATATAAAACTCCCGGTCTCTGCCAGATGCAGGTCAATCACAAGATCGGAGTGACTTTCGCCACCGGCTTGCGTTCGATCGTCCGTCAGGACCCTGATGTGATCCTGGTCGGTGAGATCCGCGATCAGGAGACCGCAGATATCGCCATCAACGCCGCTCTTACCGGACACCTGGTATTGAGCACTCTGCACACCAACGATGCCGTCGGCGCTGTCACCCGTCTGCTGGATATGGGCATGGAAAACTTTCTGGTATCATCCGCGCTTTTCGGAGTGCTTTCCCAGCGTCTGGTACGCAAAATATGTACCGCCTGCAACGGTTCCGGCAAAGCTGAAGACGGCAGCAAATGCCGCAGATGCAACGGTTCCGGCTACAAGGGCCGCTGCGGTATATACGAACTGCTGATAATGGATGATGAACTGCGTGCCGCCGTCAATCAGAACTTATCCAGCGCGGAACTCGGACGTATTGCCGTTTCCCACGGCATGACCACGCTGCTCGAAGACGGCAATGCCAAGGTCGCAGCCGGCATAACCACACAGGAAGAACTCAACCGTTCGACCGCCAATCTGTAAGGTTCTTTAAGTCATGGCATTATACAAGTACATCGCAGCCATCCCGGGTAAAAAGGCACGCGAAGTCATCATCGAAGCCGACAACGAAAAAGAGGCTTTGAGCAAACTCCGCAGCCGCGGTGCCGTACCCGTACGTTTTCTCGGAGATGCCTCGCAGGAAGATGCTTCAGGCGGTCTGTCTTTCAAGCGCAGCAAAGTTGACACCTACGAATTCACCCGTCAGCTTGCACCGCTTCTGGATTCAGCCATCCCGCTTGAACGCGCGCTTGCCATCATCGCCGAGGGCTCGGTCGAACCGGAACAGAAAAGTTTTGTCAACGGCATGCGTCAGGGACTGCATGAAGGTAAGAAATTTTCCGAACTGGTACGTTCACACGGTTCGCTGTTTCCCGGATACTACGCCAATCTGATCGAAAGCGGCGAAGAGACCGGTTGTCTTCCGGTGGTGGTCAATGAACTTTACAAGTTCATGGGTGAAACCAGAGAATTGCGCGATTTCATCGTTTCCAGCTCCATTTATCCGCTTGCCATTCTCGGTATCACCGTAGCGGTCACGGTGCTGCTTTTCACGGTGTTCGTGCCGCGCTTTGCCAAGATATTTGTGGATATGGGACGTGATCTGCCCGGTTCCATGCTGTTTCTCATGGGGGCAAGTTCATTTTTCGCCTGGGCATGGTGGCTGATACCAGTGAGCATCATCGTCATCTGGCAGACGCTCAAGCATGTGATGGGCGAAGAAAAACTCAAATACAAAGTAAGCGGACTGATAGTTTCCCTGCCGCTGTTCGGCAGGATCGCCATTGATCTTGACATGTGCAAATATATCCGTACCATGGCGATACTTATTGCCAACCATGTTGAGATCATCCGCACGGTGCGTATATCCGGCAGGATCATCGGCAATCCGGTGGTGGCAGCGGAGTTCGACGGCATCGACCGCAAACTCAAGGGCGGACAGAAACTTTCAGCGGCACTCAAGGGCAACCGTTTCGTTCCCGGCAGTCTGGTTCCGATGCTCCGGGTGGGTGAGGAGTCCGGTACGGTCGGCGATATGCTCATGAAGATCGCCGGAAATCTTGAAAATGATACCAGACTCAAGATCAAGCGTCTTTTGAGTCTGTTTGAACCGGCAGTGATCGTATTTCTTGCCGCAGTGGTATTGGTCGTAGTGGTGTCGATATTTGTCGCCATGATGGAAATAAATTCAATAAGTCAGGGAGGAGCCGTATGAAAAGGACCCGTAAAAATCTTAAAATCCGCCACAGTTTCACTCTTATAGAAATCGTGGTCGTCATCGTTATTCTGGTAACGCTTGCTTCAGTTGCGACGCCGCTTTACCTCAATTATGTCAAACGCGCCAATATCGGTGCCGCCAAGACCCAGATGAAACTGCTGGAAGATGCTCTGACCGGATACCGGCTGGATATCGGCAGTTATCCGGACGGCAACGCCGGGCTGCAGGCTCTGGTCGAAAACCAGGACAACAACGAAAAGTGGAACGGTCCCTATATCAAACCGGCAGTACCGAAAGATCCCTGGGGCAATGCCTACGTCTATACCTGTCCCGGCGAGCACGGCGATTACGATCTCACCAGCTACGGAGCTGACGGTCAGCCCGGCGGCGAAGGTGATAACGCCGATATCAACAACTGGGAATAATTTCCCGCATTCAAGAGCAGCGGCATGGTCCAGCAGGTTCACCGGAGAAAAAACTCCCGTTTCACCGGAGCGTTCACGCTCGTGGAACTGGTGGTAACCATTGCCATCATACTGCTTACTGTTGCACTGGTGACAGCTGTGTTCCGCGGGGAGTCTCCGGCACAGCAGCTCAACCGCGCTGAAATGGATTTCAAGGCATATTGTGCCAGAGTCCGTTACCGTGCCTGCGAGACCGGCAGGGATCAGGTGGTGAAGTACGATCTTGAAACCAAAACATTTACAGCGCATCCCGGAGAGTATGAAAAATTCATCATGCCGGGAGATGCCGGATCCAAAGAGGCACAGATCTCCGACCGCAGTGAAGATGAACAGGAGGAGGAACTGTCAGCTGCTGAAGGACACTCCAAACTTGAATGGAAACTTCCGGAAGCGGTCGTATTCTCCTCCGGAAGCGGCAGTGAAGACAGTCTCATGGTCGGGGAAAAACTGGAAATATTCCGTTTTTTCCCTGACGGCGGCGGTTCGGGCTCCGGATATTTTGAGTTCAAATGCAAAGATCTTTGCCGGGTATTGAGGATAACCAAAATCACCGGCAGACTCAATGCAGTCGATAAAGAAGAATTTGAAAGAGAAAACCAGTGAGATTTTACCGGTTCACACTTATTGAGATCGTTATTGCATTGGGGATCCTCGCCATCAGCCTCGGCGGATTGCTTCAGCTTGCCATAAGCTCCCAGCTCAAAATCAGCCGGGCGCAGGAAAAATGGCAGGAGATGCACATGCTCACACAGGCGGCTGAATATCTGCTTCTGCACGATGAGGAAACGACCGAGATCCCGGCTGATTTCTTCCCCTACCCCGGCTACGAGATCAACTGTGTTTACGACGACGCAGAGGGACTTCCGGAAGATCTGGAAAACCTGACCGGTCAGGTTCCGCTCAAACAGTGCCGCATCGAATTGATCCGAACATCCGACCACAAAACAGTCGAACATGTCACGGTCGACCGCTTCAGTTATGGAGAAAATACCAATGCTGAATAATTACGGACGACACATAATACGCCGCAGGTTCACCCTGATCGAAATGGTGGTCGCCATGGCGGTCATGGTGGTGGTCGCCATGATAATAGGAACGGCAAGCGCAACGTTCTACAACGCTTATCAGCGTTCAGGACGCAGCATTTCACGTCTGGAGACCTGTATCGCCATCGACCGGATATTTGATACACTGGTGAGAAATGCCATTCCGTTCAAATGGCCGGATGAGGACAACACTTCGCGCTTCATCTTTGAAGGCAACGCCGACAGTCTGCTTTTCACCACTCTGCGCCGCTCCTACGGCAAAGATCCCGGGGGCATACTTTTTGTACGTCTGCTGGTCGAGGATGAGATGCTTATAGCTGAGTACTCATCTAGTCCGATCCTGCCGTGGAGCGAAGATGATGATGACCGGGGGATAGAGCGTGAAGTCCTTGCCCGCAACATCGAGTCGGTCACATTCCAGTACGCGGAGACCGCTGAAGAGGATGAAGGCGGCATCGAGTGGCTGGAAACCTGGGAGGAAGAGGATCATGAAGCCATACCGCTTGCCATTCGCATGACGGTGCAGTGGACCGACGGCCGCAAGGAATACTGGCTGCGCCGCACCGCCGGCAATGCAAAAGAAAGCACCTTCGGCTACCGCGAGGTGAATACAAGCAGCAGTCAGACCGGGCAGACCCGCAATTCAGGAGGGAACAGACGGTGAAACACTCCTCACGTGAAAACGGTTCCGCTCTGGTCGCAGTACTCGGTCTGGTATTTACAGCCGGAGTGCTTACAGCAGCAATACTTTCCCTTTCGCGTACCGGAACCTTTGAAGTGCTTCCGCATGTGGCACGTCAACGCTCCATGTATATCCTTGAGGGAGCAGGAAACCGTGTCCAGTATCTGCTGGCGGCGGACAGATACCTCAATGATGATGTGACGCTCGGAGAACTTGATTATGAAGATTTCGATTATGAGCGTTACGTTGCCGACGGCGTGGCTCATGTGCTGGATTATTACGGTGAGACCGTTGAATTCGTCATAACCGACACCTCAAGCGGTTTCCCGATGACTGCCTCGACCTATACCCAGACCCTCAACCGCCTTGCAGCCGGCTTTGAAGATGATTCGGAGTGGACTGATAAACTTACCGCATTTCAGGATAAGATCGGTGACTATATCGACTCCGATACCGATGTAAAGACCGAGGGTATGGAGTCAAGTGAATACGAAGAACTGCCGCTTTACAATCTGCCGCGCAATGCATCTCCGCAGTACCGCGAAGAGCTGCTCTGGATACCCGGCGCGCGGGAGTTGTTTCCGCCGGATAAAAACGGCAGATTTACCAGAGTGATGCTGATACCGCCGGAAAACACGGTCAATATTCCGGTCAAGCCCAGTCTGATGACCGCAGACGAACTCATGCTGCGTACCTACTGCAATCTGGATGAGGATGAAGCCAAAGAGGTGCTGGAAAGTCTGCGCCGTCTGCGGACAGATAAGGAACTGTTAAGTGAAACGCTTGATCCGCTTATCGCCGAACGCCTCTCCAATCTGGCAGTCAAGGAAAGCGGCTTTTACACCATTGACCTGAAACTTGCCGGAGATCCACCGAAAGCCACCTCCCGTCTCACCTTCAGTTTCGAGGGATTTTCCGTCACCGGTCCGGCTGATGAGACCGTCCGTTTCCTTGAATGGATGATGTACTGATGTAAGCGGCATACTCCGCCATATGCATCAGATGTTTTGTCAGAACTTGTTATTGTCCCATTTTTTGTGAAAGTTGTTCAAACTGCGGTGGCGCATCGCGGGCAATCTCGAGCCTTGCGCCTGTGCCGGTTTGGTCGCAGATGTTTTGTCAGAACTTTCAGATCAATTCGATCTTGAGCACCTCTCCCGGAGCGATGCCGCGCGGACGGATCCGCAGTTCATCCTCTTTCAGCAGTTCAGTTCCCCAGAAGTCGATCAGCGGTATCTCCTCACCGGTGGCAAGGCGGGTGACTTTCTTCACTTTGTTCCGCAGCTGCGGCAGGATCACATCACCCATATTCTGACAGAAGAAATAACAGTATATCACATTGTCTTTCTGCGTATAGGCGCAGCCGAACGGCGGATCATAAGATGATTTTCCGCAGCCGTACACCGCTTCGCCATTGACTTTGTACCAATCTGCCATTTCAGTGAGCACCTTCACCGACTCTTCCGGAATGACTCCGCGGGCATCCGGTCCCACGTTGAGCAGCAGATTGCCGTTGTTGGCGACACAGCCGATCAATCCGGATGTGATGGTATTGAGATTTTTCCAGTTGTGATCCGCTTCACAGTATCCCCAGCTGTCATTCAAAGTGGCGCAGGTCTCCCACGGCACTTCTTTGCCTTTGACAGTCTGCGGCTGATTGGGTATGCAGATCTCCGGAGTATAATAATCAAAATCACGCACATTGTCTTTCCAATATGACAGGCGGTCATTGACCATGATCTCCGGCTGATTGCGGTAGATCATTTCCAGCAGACGGTCACGGTCGAAGTAATCAACGTCTGTCTTGTATTTGCTGGTGTAATCAAGAAACAGCAGATCGATCCTGCCGTATTCAGTGGTCAGCTGATCAAGATGATTATAGAGCAGTTCTTTGAAATCAGCATACTGTTCCGGAGACGGTTCGGTGATCCTGCCGGTCTGAAAAAACTCCGGACTCTCCGGATCAGCGTATCCCGGATGCGTCCAATCAGGAAGCGAATGGTAGAAGCCGATCTTCAATCCCTCTTTGCGGAACGCTTCAACGTACATGCGCACCGCATCCTTTCCGTACGGGGTATTGGTTATCTTGTAATCAGTGAAATGACTGTCGAACATGCAGAAGCCGTCATGATGCCGTGTGGTGAGCACCGCATATTTCATTCCGGCATTTTTTGCAAGACGCGCCCAGACTGACGGATCGTAGTCCTGCGGATCGAACTTCTCCGCAAGTGCTTCATATTCTCCCGGTTTCCACGGACCGCGGGCACGGTACCATTCGCCTTTTGCCGGAATGGAATAGATGCCCCAATGGATGAACATTCCGAAACGTGCTTCAGTAAACCACGGTGATCGCATAATTGAAACTCCTGTTTTGTTGAATTACTCTTACCATGACGAAAAGATAATACATGGATAATGTCCGAAATTTTGTGAAAAATTTATATTTTATCCTTATTCAGATATGTTTTTCTCAATTAAAATATATCACACAGCATGTTTTTTTCAAGCTCAAGAAACGGTTCTGTCTGCGATCGGTGGATGCAGCGTGG
>JAZSGR010000139.1:0-2681 GCA_045532825.1 Victivallaceae bacterium
GATAATGTCCGAAATTTTGTGAAAAATTTATATTTTATCCTTATTCAGATATGTTTTTCTCAATTAAAATATATCACACAGCATGTTTTTTTCAAGCTCAAGAAACGGTTCTGTCTGCGATCGGTGGATGCAGCGTGGAGCAAGGTTGAGTTTTGCGCCGAGTACGGTGCGGAAGTGTACCTTTGTACACGACCAAACCGGCACAGGCGCAAGGCTCGAGATTGCCCGCGATGCGCCACCGCAGTTTGAACAACTTTCACAAAAAATGGGACAAAACAATTTCAAAGTAAAAAAAAGGAGATGCAATGAAAACAACAGCCGTCCGCTTATATGGCAAACGCGATCTGCGATTGGAGACTTTTGAATTGCCGGAATTGGCAGATGATGCCATCCTTGCCCGGATAATTTCAGACAGCGTCTGCATGTCTACCTACAAAACTGTGGAGCAGGGGGCAGAGCATAAACGTGTTCCGGATGACGTTGACCGTAATCCGGTCATCATCGGTCATGAACTGTGCGGAGTCATCCTGCAGGTCGGCAGCAAATGGGCAGATAAATATCATCCCGGAGATAAATTTGCGGTCCAGCCGGTTATCGATCAGACGGTCAATTATGATACGATCGGTTATTCATTCGGAACCGTGGGCGGCGATGCTGAACTGGTGATGATACCGGACAGGATCATCGAAAAGGGCTGTATCCTGCCCTATACCGGAGCTGCTTATTTCAAGGGCAGTCTGGCTGAACCCATGAGCTGCATCATCGGCGGTTTCCGGGCGTTTTACCATGAGGGACCGGAGGAATATACCCATGCCATGGGCAATGTTGAAAACGGCAGGATGGCGATCATCGGCGGTACCGGTCCTATGGGATTGGGCGCGATCGACTATGCATTGAATTCAGTGCGCAAACCCGCCGTTCTGGTTGTCACCGATATAAATCCGGAACGTCTGGCGCGTGCAGAAAAGATTTTCCCGGTCGCCGAAGCTGCGGAAAAGGGGATCAAACTTACGTTTGTCAATACTGCAGAATGTGATGCTTTAAGTGAACTTATGCGTCTATCTGACGGCAAAGGATTTGACGATGTGCTCTGCATGGCTCCGGTGGAAACTGCGGTCGAATTTGCCGATAAACTTCTGGCAAAAGACGGATGTCTGAATTTCTTCGCAGGTCCTATGGATAAGAATTTCTCGGCAAAGTTCAACTTCTACAATGTGCATTACGCATCCACCCACGTCACCGGAACCTCCGGCGGAACGGTCAAAGATCTCAAGATCGCGCTGCAGCTTATGGAGCAGGATCTTATTCATCCGGAAGTGATGATCACCCATATCGGCGGACTGGATGCGGCTATTGAAACGACTATGAATCTTCCGTCGATCCCCGGAGGTAAAAAGATCATTTATCCGGGTATCAGGATGCCTCTTACCGCGATCGCTGATTTTGGAAAATACGCTGATGATCCGCTGTTTGCCGCACTTGCCGCCAGCTGTGAAAAACACGGCGGTCTCTGGAATATGGAGGCTGAACAGGTACTTTTGAAACATTTTAAACGGCTTAACGATTGAGGTGAAAAATGCCGTTGGTAAATTTTAAGGAAATGCTGTCCGATGCCGCCCGCAGACATTATGCGGTGGGTATGTTCGATGTGTCCGATCTGGAAATGATCCGTGCGGTGGTAGAGGAGGCCGATGCATTGCGTTCCCCGGTGATTCTCGGAGCATTGGCTCCGGATCTTGAAGGCTCCCGTCTGGAATACTGGTTTGCCCTGACCAGACTTGCGGCGGAAAAGGCATCGGTTCCTGTATGTATCCATCTTGACCACGCCAATACGCTTGATGAAGTTATGCGTGCCGCGAATATCGGATTTTCCTCTGTGATGCTGGATGCTTCATCATCGGAGTTTGAAGAAAACATCCGCCGTTCGCGTGAAGTGGTGGAGGCGGTCGGCAAGTCCGGTATCACTGTGGAAGCCGAGCTTGGACATGTCGGCAACGGCTGGGTAGGTTCCGGCGAGGGCAGCGAGACCGGACCGGATATGCTGACCGAACCCGAAAAAGTTGCTGAATTTGTGGAAAAAACCTGCGTCGATGCTCTGGCGGTTTCCATCGGAACCTCTCACGGTGTTTATATCAAGGCACCGGAACTTGACATTGCCAGACTGGATAAGATCCGTGAGGCATGTGATGTGCCGCTGGTTCTGCACGGCGGCTCCGGAACTCCGGAGGATCAGATGTCGCGTGCCATTGAACACGGTATCTGTAAGGTGAATATATATTCCGAGATGCTCACCGCGTGGAACACTGCGATGCTGCGCGAGCTGGAAAAACTGCCTCACATGGCGGCATGGCCGGCGGTGCTGCGTAAAAATCCGGATGCGGCGATGCGTGAAGTCATCCGTCAGAAGATCCGTTTCTTCGGCAGTGCCGGTAAAGCATGATGCAGCTCCGGACTATCCCGCTTATGAGCGGAAACAAAAACAGCAGCGCAAAAGCGTTGCTGTTTTTTTGTATATGAGCGTACGTTGACTGTTCAAACTGATTGATAATGTCCGAAATTTTGTGAAAAATTTATATTTTATCCTTATTCAGATATGTTTTTCTCAATTAAAATATATCACACAGCATGTTTTTTTCAAGCTCAAGAAACGGTTCTGTCTGCGATCGGTGGATGCAGCGTGG
>JAZSGR010000022.1:0-49476 GCA_045532825.1 Victivallaceae bacterium
CCACGCTGCATCCACCGATCGCAGACAGAACCGTTTCTTGAGCTTGAAAAAAACATGCTGTGTGATATATTTTAATTGAGAAAAACATATCTGAATAAGGATAAAATATAAATTTTTCACAAAATTTCGGACATTATCAAATAATAAACAGTATGCGGAAGACACGTTTTTTCAGTGTAACGGCTGCAGAGCAGATGAGCAGGAATATGTTTTGCAATTTTGATCGTCAGCGTATATATTATAAGCCGGCTGTATAACGCGTGAATACGGATACCGTAAAAAAGGATTTTTGCTATGAAAAACAATGCATTGGAATATTTTACCGCTGTTCCCAAACAGCATAACTGCGCACAGGCGGTCGCCGCAGGTGCAGGAAGAGAAGATCTTGTTTCAGAACTTGCTTCCTGCGGAGGCGGCAGAGCTCCGGATGGTCTGTGCGGAGCTCTTTACTCTGCGCTCATGCTGATTTCTGAAGACAAACACAATGAACTTGAATGTGCTTTTTCTGAAGCTGCCGGTGCTGTCAGATGCTGCGATATAAAAGCAAAGTCTTTTCCATGTACTGAATGTGTCCGTATTGCGGCAGAACTTACTGAAAAGCATCTGTAAGGCGGTGGATGAATGAAAACCAATCGCAGAAATGTGAGAACACTTTCCAATGGCGGGTTCAAAGAGGTGTTCAAAGTGGCATTGCCGCTGATCCTCTCCAACTCCTGTCATGCCGCCAATATGTTTTTTGACCGGCTGATGCTGGCACGCTACTCCAATGAAGCGGTCGCAGCTGCCTTCACCGGAGGATTGACTCATTTTACCATAGCCTGTATTTTTATCGGAACTATCGGGTATACCGGTACTTTTGTCGCACAGTACGAAGGGGCGCGCCACCGCGAACGCATCGGCAGTGCCATGTGGCAGGGGATATGGCTCACTCTGCTCGGCAGTGCACTGCTTACCACCGGTATATGGTGGGCGGAACCGTTGTTTTCCTGTTTTAATCATGATGCGGGAGTAATGCGCGAAGAGGTCCGTTATTTTGAAGTTCTGAGCATCGGCAGTGTGACATTTCTCATGGTGAATGTTTTGAGCTGTTTCTGGAACGGGCGCGGAAAAACCGGATTGGTACTGGCGATCTCCGCATTGATGACTGTGTTCAATCTGCCGCTCAATTATCTGTTGATCTTTGGTAAAGCCGGTTTCCCTGAACTCGGTACTGCCGGTGCGGCATGGGGAACCGTTATCGCTGAATTTATCGGTATGTGCATATACATAGCGGTGTTTTTTTCTCCGTCTGCGCGTCGTCATTTTCATACTCACAAGGTCTGTTTTGACTGGGAGCTTATCAAGCGCATGCTCCGTTTCGGTCTGCCCAACGGAGTGCATCTGGCACTTGATCTGATCGCATTCAACACTTTCGGTCTGCTGCTCGGGTGTTACGGTGTTGCGGTCCATGAGGCATCAGGAATAACTTTCGGCATCAATAACATAGCATTCTGTCCGGTCATCGGGATAGGAATGGCATCATCCATTCTTGTCGGACAGGCTGTCGGCGGCGAGGAGATACCTCTGGCGCGCAAGGCGATGCGCAGCTGTCTGATACTGGCTTTTGCCTATACTGTCGTCATGGTGCTGCTTTTTTCGATATTTCAGGATATCGTGCTTTCTCCGTTCATCCGTCCCGGGGATGCCGGACAGGCGGAAGCGATCAGGATCTCCCGTTACATGCTCTACTTCATCAGTGCTTATCTGCTGATAGATTGTGTCAATATCGTGGTAAGCAATGCGTTGCGCGGGGCAGGGGATACCAGATTCAATATGTATGCCATTACCGGAGTCGGGATATTTTTCTTTGCTGTTCCCTGTGTGATACTTTACAAACTCGGTGCTCCGTGGTGGGGACTCTGGATCGCTCTTGAAACAGAGATATTTCTGCTGTGCATCCTTTTTGTTATGCGGTACAGCGGTGGTAAATGGACGAAAATGCGGGTGATCGAAGTTGCCGCATCAAACGAAATCATCGAATAAAACCGGGTAATTTCAAAACAGCACAAAATTACCATAAAAGGCACATTGTTCGGATTTACAAAGCTGTCGTTCTGATGTATTTTATACAACAGTTGACAATCTGTAACAATGGAGGACGGTATGCCGAAAATTACTTTTATGGGTGCGGGAAGCACGGTTTTTGTACGCCATGTCATTGGTGACTGCATGTGTGAAGAGTCTCTCCGGGATTCTCATGTCGCACTTTACGATATAAACGCTGAACGTCTGAAAGAGTCTGAATTCATCCTGTCCAGGATGAATGAGAAATTTAATGATAACAGGCTGAAAATCACCACTCATCTCGGAGTCCGCAGCCGTAAAACGGCATTGCGAAATGCTGACTTTGTTATCAACGCCATTCAGGTCGGCGGATATGAACCGTCGACCGTTATCGACTTCGAGATCCCCAAAAAATACGGTCTGCGTCAGACCATTGCAGATACTCTCGGTATCGGCGGTATCTTCCGCGGACTGCGTACCATTCCGGTGATGCTGGATTTTGCCCGCGATATTGAAGAAGTCGCACCCGATGCGTGGTTTCTTAATTACACCAACCCCATGGCGATCCTCACCGGAGCCATGCTGCTGGGAACCGGGGTGAAAACCGTCGGTTTGTGCCATTCTGTTCAGGTTTGTGTTTCATCATTGCTTAAAACGCTTGATATGGAGCACTCCGATGAACGCCTTGCCAATATCCGTTCAAAGATTGCCGGGATCAACCACATGGCATGGCTGCTTGAGATCAGCGAAAACGGCAAAGATCTTTATCCTGAACTGCGCAAGGCAGGTGAACGCAAAATAAAGACCTGGCTTAAAGCCGCAAAAAAGGATAAATCTGCCAATATGATCCGTATTGCGATGATGAAGCATTTCGGATATTATGTGACTGAATCCAGTGAACACAATGCTGAATATGCTCCGTTCTGGATCAAGAAAAATTATCCTGAACTTATTAATGACTGGAATATCCCGCTTGATGAATATCCGCGCAGATGTATCAATCAGATCAAACGCTGGAAAGATGAATATGCCAAACTTCAGCAGGATACGGAAAGTCTTGAACTCAAAAAATCCCATGAATACGGTTCCGGTATCATGCGGGCGATCTGGACAGATACTCCATTCAGGATCGGCGGCAATGTGCTCAACAACGGTTTTATAACCAATCTGCCTTCCAACGCCGTGGTCGAGGTTCCCTGTCTGGTCGACGGTTCCGGGATCCATGGTACTTATATCGGAGAACTTCCGACCCAGTGCGCCGCCATGAATATGACCAATATCAACGTCCAGCTGCTTACCGTGGAAGCGGCGCTGACGCTGAAAAAAGATCGTATTTATCAGGCTGCCATGCTTGATCCGCATACAGCTGCAGAACTCTCCATTGATGATATCGTCAAAATGTGCGATGAACTTATCATGGCACACGGCAATATGCTGCCGAAGTATATCTGAACGTAGAAATCATATCATCTTATCTTGGAAACCGCCGGACAGCCCGGCGGTTTTTTGTGCTGCCTTCCTGGAAAATTGTTATTGTCCCATTTTTTGTGAAAGTTGTTCAAACTGCGGTGGCGCATGCATGTGATTTGGCGGTACACCTTGTCACGGCGCAGTCCCGCAGGGCGAAGACGGATCCCGCACCGTACTCGGCGCAAAAAAAAGACCTTGCTCCACGCTGCATCCACCGATCGCAGACAGAACCGTTTTTTGAGCTTGAAAAAACATGCTGTGTGATATATTTTAATTGAGAAAAACATATCAGAATAAGGATAAAATATAAATTTTTCACAAAATTTCGGACATTATCGGAAAATTTGCTTTTCCCGACCGGTGTGATATATTATGCCGGTAATGGAGATATTTTATGAAACAAATCATATTGAACTTTTTCAAACTCCGGTATTCAGTGCCTGTTTCTGTCGCAGCAGTTCTGCTTGTTGCTGTCATCTGCGGCTGGATGAATTTTTTTGCAATTGTTTATATCGGATATCTGCTTTGGCTGTTTGCCGCTCTTATCAGAAAAATCATAAAAAATACAGTGTCAGTCTGGTTGAGATATATTTCTATCCCGGTACTTTGTATCGGTTTATCTCCCGTATTTGCCATCGGATTGATCCCCTTCTGGATCGTCGGTGTCGTACATCTGCAGAATAATCCGGTTTTGAAGCAGGATGTGCCGGAATATAAAGCGTGGAACGGTATTTTACGCAATGCCTCTTATTTCGGCAGTTATCAATGGAAAGCCTGGGAAGGTGAGATCTCCGAAAAGGATTTTATCACGAAGGCGGATAAAAACGGCTGGAACATAAAATCGTTTTCCAAACCGGAGATAATAGAACGTACCGCAAGCGGATTTATCCGTGAACACCTTTGTAAAAAGCAGGGAAAAGTTTTTGTTCCGCTGGCGGTAGATGTTTCATGCGGATATACTTACGACCGCCGTCAAGCAAACGGCGGCGGAATCAATGTCATCTGGGATAAAGCAAGACAGAAAGTCTATATATGCAGTAATCCAAGATGATTGATACATTAAACTTATTTGCGTTTTTCTGCGTTGATGTACACAGCTATTTGTCTGGCAACTTCTTTTGAAAAACGTTTGGCTTCCACCGAGTCCAGATGAGAACCGCCGGGTACAACCTTGTAATCATCCGACACCTTGAGAACTTTTCCTCCGGCTTTTTTGAACATTTCATGTATTTTTTTGTATCATTTCCGCTGCTTAAGAAAAAATCATATTTCGTAGGTGTTGCCGTCTTCTGCGATGATGACCGGTTTTCCCCATGCTTTGACGGCACGTTCCTTCGCACCTTCGTAATCGTTGAGGATCTCTCTGCCGGAGTGGACAAACATGATCTCTTTTACGCCGAAACCATCTGCTTTGATACCGGCACAGACTTCGGAGGCTTTATGATGACCGGTTTCCATCATCAGCAGGTCGCAGTTATTCAGGTAATCACCCATGTCGGAGTAATGCTTGACATCTCCGGAATAGATGATCTGTTTGCCCTCCGCCGTTATGCGGAAAGTGTATGACGTATAGTGTTCAGAACCTTCCGGCTCAAGATGATAATTGTGACGGGCTTCTACTTTGATGTTGCTGTCTTCATAAACCGTACCTTCTCCGAAAACGTGCGGTTCGACAGTTATACCGCCCCATTCCAGCTGAAGCATGCTGTTGACACAATCCCAGATGAACATTTCCGGCAGGTACAGTTCGATTTTTTCCGGATTTTTTACCTGTTGCAGCCATGTGAGCTTTTTTATGTTCCAGAAGAGTTCCGGAAGTCCGGCAGTATGGTCGCGGTGACGGTGGGAAATAAAGATTTTATCTGCCTTGAGCAGATCCATTCCTGTCAAATGTGCGGTGCGGGAACATCCGCATCCGGCATCGAACCAGTAATATTTGCCGTTGATCTCAAAAACACATGCCGCATGTTGACGGGTCGGCATCGGTTCAGTTCCGGAACAGGTTCCGAGTGTGTGGATTTTCATAGATAGATTTTCCTGTTTTGGTGTATTTATTCTTTTTCAAGAAGATCAGCTGTCCGTTTTCTGTCGGCAAGAAAGTTGCCGGCTGCAGTTTTTGCCCAGAACAGGACCTGCAGTATCAGAAGCAGGATGAACCACTCTCCGTATCTTACATAAAATGTCTGTTCCGGTTTTAGCGGAACATCAACAGAAATCACTTCCGCAGCTTTGCAGCGCAGCAGCTCGGGACGCGGATGTTTGCCGGTAGGGTCGATGATCCTGAACGTCCCATCCGGATATACCATTCCGCTGCCTCCGTTGTTACCGCACCGGATCATCGGCAGTCCGGTCTCAACTGCCCGGAGCACCGCGTTGGCAAGATGCTGTTCCGGTTCACTGCTGCGCGGATACCAGGCATCATTGGAAAGTACGATAAAGACATTCGCTCCGCGCTTTGCAAAGTTGCGCATCACGTAGGAAAATACTCCCTCGTAACAGATAGCAGTTCCGGAACGGATATCCGGAGACAGAACTACCGGATTGGCATTGCGTCCGGGGACAAGATCTCTGCCCATATCTATCCTTTGCAGAACAAACTCCGGGAGCAGCCTTCTGAACGGGATGTATTCTCCGAAAGGTACACGGTGGAGTTTGTCGTATTTTGCTTTGAGCGATCCGCTGCTGTCGAACAGCAGTGCGCTGTTGGTGGCTCCGCCGCCTTTGCCGTCAAGGGAGTCTTCCAGATCAAGCGCGCCTATAAGCATCGGAGTGCTGTAACGGCGGCAGAGTCCTTTTACCATCAGCTGATAGCTTCCGGCAAATCTGCCGTAATCGGAACTCTGGTAATAGCGTGACAGATCGTGTGCGCTGTAAAACGGTATCGGGATCGCACTTTCCGGCCAGATGACGATCTCCGGTTTGGATTTTTCAAGCAGTTCTGCCGTGGTCGAAACATAGACATCCAGAGCCTCTTTCACCTGTTCCATCGAGGCATGACGGCGTTGTGAAAGGTTGCCCTGGATGAGTGCCGGGGAAAAACGGAGCGTTTTCTGTTCCGGTCTGCAGTGCAGTTTCAAAAAGCCGTATCCGTATACGGCAATGATCACTGCAAACAGAACTGCAAATACTTTTCTGCTGCGGTAAAACAAAAGAGCCGCAAGAGCGGTGTTGCAGAGCGCAACGGTGAAGTTTACTCCGTAATGTCCGGTCAGTGTCGAAATTTGAAGCATTGCCGGTATCCGCCAGAACGGCACTGAAAAATCGTTCCAGGTGAAGAGGCGGGAACGGGTCCATTCCGTCAGTACAAAAAATGCAGCGGTTCCTGTTGAAATAAGCAGAATGACCGCAAATGGCTGTTCTTTTGCCGGAAGCATCCCGTCTTTTTTCAAGGTGTTGCGGGTAAGTGTTGAAACAGACATCGCAAAAAATGCCGGCCACAGAGAAAGTACCGGCGCAATGAGCCAGGGAACTGCCGGATCGATCTCGCGCAGAAAACGGAAGGAGAACAGTGACCACCCCAGCCCCCATATCCAACCGCTGAGAGCTGCTTTTTTCAAATCCGCTCTGCGCATAAAGCCCAGCAGCGGCAGTAAACACACTGCCGCAAGCAGTGACAGATTGAATGGCGGCAGGGAGGCAGCATAAAGAACTCCGCCTGAAAAACAGAACAGAAGTCCGGCAGCCGTTCTGAAAAACATCTGCTGCGGAGTGTACGGCATCCTGTCCGATGTTTCCGCAAGAGAGTGGATTTTTTCCAAAAAGTCCATTTTTTTACTGAAATACTCCGTTTTTTTTACCGGTATTTGATTTGCAAACTTGAAAAAAACATGCTTTCAGTGTAATTTACATCATCTGTAGCCGCAACGCAAGTTTGAGTTGCATAAATTTTGGGTAGTTTTACGGATTTTTTATCATGACAGATACAAAAAATGTTTTACAGTTCGATCATATAGTGATCGGCAGCGGACTTGCCGGACTTTCCAGTGCACTGCATCTGGCACGCAGCGGAAGAAGTGTTGCGGTAGTGACCAAGCGTGAGATCGATGAATGCAACAGCCGTCTGGCACAGGGCGGCGTGGCATGTGTCATGGATGCCCTGGATACATTCGATGAACATGTGCAGGATACTCTGGTCGCCGGAGCCGGCCTCTGCAATGAGAAGGCGGTACGTGCGATCGTCGAAGCCGGACCTGAGGCAATCCGGGAACTTATCGACCTCGGAGCAAAATTCACCACCCGCGGCGATCTCGGTTACAAGGATGAAAAGAACGATTACGATCTCGGCAGAGAGGGAGGACACCACAAAAGACGCATTCTCCATGCAGGTGATATCACCGGTGCCGAGCTTGAAAGAGTCATGGTCGAAGCCGTAAGTTCCATGCCGAATATCAGGATTTTTGAATACTGTATCGCTATCGATCTGGTGATGAGCCGCCGCCCGGAAAAGGATACCCCCGGACGCTGTTACGGAGCGTACGTTCTGGATATCAACAGCGGCAATGTCGTGACAATGCTTGCCCCGACGACCGTAATTGCCTGCGGCGGTGCCGGAAAAGTTTATCTCTACACCAGCAATCCCGATGTCGCGTGCGGTTCCGGCGTGGCGATGGCATACCGTGCCGGCGCCAATATTTCCAACATGGAGTTTATCCAGTTCCACCCGACCATCCTGCATCATCCGGAGATCCGTTCATTCCTGATAAGTGAAGCTCTCCGCGGCGAGGGAGCTGTGCTCAAGTGCAGAAACAGCAAGAATTCCGAACCTGTGGAGTTCATGCACAAATATCACCCGATGAAAAGCCTTGCTCCGCGTGATGTGGTGGCAAGAGCTATTGACTCTGAAATGAAACGCACCGGTGAGGAATGTGTTTATCTTGATATCCGTCATCTCTCCGAAGAGCGGCTCAAACTGCGTTTCCCGCACATTTTCGCCAAGTGCCTTGAAGCCGGTATCAATATGGCGCATGATCTTATTCCGGTGGTTCCTGCCGCCCACTTTTCCTGCGGCGGTATAACCACTGATATCAACGGCGCATCAAGTATCGTCGGACTCTATGCGGTAGGCGAAAGTGCCTGTACCGGTCTGCATGGTGCCAACCGGCTTGCCAGCAACAGTCTGCTTGAAGCTCTGGTGGTTTCAAGATTTCTTGCCGGGGATATCAATGAAAAGTTTGCGGAGTTAAGCAGAAGCAAACCGGAGGAATGTGCTAAAATGCACTGGTCCAACGGCAACGCAACTGATTCCGATGAACAGGTGGTGATCTCCCACAATTGGGAGGAGATCCGCCGTTTCATGTGGGACTATGTCGGTATTTACCGCACCAATAAACGTCTGGAACGCGCAGAAAACCGCATCCGCCTGATACAGAAGGAAATTGACAAGTATTACCGTGATTTTATCGTGACCGCCGATTTGATCGAACTGCGTAATATCGCCACGGTTGCCGAATTGATAATCACCTGTTCCCTCAAGCGTCACGAGAGCCGCGGACTTCATTTCAATGCTGACTATCCGGAATCCGATCCTGCACTTGCCTGTGTGGATACTGTCGTTTCAAAAGAATTCGGGAAGTGACAATGAAAAAAGATCTTCCCGTATCATCCCATGCCCGTTCTGTTGTGATGCAGCTTCAGAAAGCCGGGTATGAAACTTATATCGTGGGCGGAGCCATCCGCGATATGCTGCTTGGCAGGACTCCGAAGGATTTTGATATTTCCACTGCCGCCACTCCCGAAGAGATACGTCAGGTGTTCGGCAGACGTTCCGCCCGTATCATCGGGAAACGTTTCCGGCTGGCTCATGTTTTTACCGGCGGGGAACTGTTTGAGGTCGCCACGTTCCGGCGTGCTCCGGCGGTCACCGGTCAGGACGGCAGAAAAAGTCTTTCCGGAGAGGAGATTCCGGAAAATCTTATCATATCCGATAATTCTTTCGGCAACAGTCAGGAAGATGCCGCCAGACGGGATTTTACTGTAAATGCTCTGTTTTATGACCCCGAGAAGCGTGAGATCAAAGATTTCACCGGTTGCGGACTTGATGATATCGAACACGGTATCGTCCGTGCCATAGGTGAGCCGGGATTACGGTTTGAAGAAGATCCGGTACGCATGCTCCGGGCACTTAAGCTGGTTGGACAGTATGGTTTTGAACTGGATAACGCAACGGAAAATGCTCTGTTTGCAAAACTTCCGCTGTTCGATCTTGCAAGTTCCAGCCGCAGAGCATTGGAACTGGAAAAGATCCTGCAGTCAAGTTACGGTGACCGTCAGCTTGAAGTTTTTCACGATTACGGTCTGCTGGAACTTTTTCTTCCGCAGCTGGAAGCAGCGTGGGATAGCAATGTGATGAAATATGCTCTTGATCTGCTGTACGAGCGCAACTGTCGTCTTGAGGAGGGCTTTTTCCGCAACAGTATCTCCCTTGCAATGGCTTCTCTTGCACTGCCGTTTGTTGAAAAAGCAATGGGGAACGCCCCCGGAGAACTGTGGAGTCCCGGCGGGGAGAGCGAAGATATCGTAAGTGAAGTGGTCGACAAACTCTTTCTGCCGCAGAATATGATGGCCCGTATGCGCGAACCCGCCTGCCGGATACTCAATCTTCAGCCGTTGATGGATAAACGTGAAAATCACATGCTGCGCAGGATCTTTTCCAGCCGCAGTTACGGGCATGCCAGAGAGCTGCTTTTCATCCGTCATATAATAGCAGGCAAAGAGCTTGCCGCCTGTGAAAAATTGTGGCCGGATGCCGTTCCTGAACGCGGAATGCGTATGAAGAAATTCCGGGGACGGCGGTGAAATGATAAGAATGTCTGTGACACTTGCCGCCTCACTTGCTTTATGTACTGCTTCCGCCGCAGAGTTTCGCGGTGTCTGGGTCGCGACAGTCGACAATCTTGATTTTCCCCGCAGTGTTTCTGCTCAAATGTTCAGGCAGAATTTCCGCCGTCTTGCCGATGGTCTTGCCAAGCGCAGCTGCAATGCGGTGATTTTTCAGGTGCGTTCAAATTGTGATGCGTTTTATCCGGGGCGTTTTGCTCCGTATTCCCGCTGGATGTCCGGAAAAGAGGGCAGGGGATTTGCCGGATTTGATCCTTTGAAATTTATGATAACAGAAACCCGACGCCGCGGCATGGAGTTTCATGCATGGTTCAATCCCTACCGGGTCGTTCGGTCTACAAAATTAAGCAAATCTGCTTATCTTGCCACTCTTGATCCGGGGAATTTTGCCAGAAAAAATCCTCATCTGGTTATGGCTGTGCCGCTTGGAAAAAATGAGATATCACTGATGCTTGATCCGGGGGAACCTGCGGTCATCAGACACATCGTTGATGTTGTATCTGACGTGGCTTCCCGTTACCGTCCGGATGCGATACATTTTGATGATTATTTTTATCCGTATGACAGTAAAAGTGTGCCGGATAAGGATACTTTCAGGCGCAACAATCCGCACCGTATGTCTCTGGCGGATTGGAGACGTGCCAATGTCGATCAGATGATTTTTCTCACACGTACTGCTCTGAACCGGATAAATCACGGTCAGGCGCATAAGGTGAAATTCGGAATAAGTCCGTTCGGTATCTGGCGCAATCGAAGTAAAGAATGTCCGGGCGGCTCTCTTACGGATGGAAAAGAATCTTATTCCGTCCTGTTCGCCGACAGCAGAAAATGGGTGAACAAACGCTGGATTGATTATATAGTTCCGCAGATATATTGGCACCGTGCCCACCGTCAGGCTTCTTTTACATCTCTGCTTGATTGGTGGTGCCGTATCGTACGCGGGACCGGGGTGAAACTTTATATCGGTCATGCACTTTACCGTTTCGGGACGCCGGAGTGGGGAAAAGATGAATTACGTATCCAGCTTCATCAGGTGCGTTTACGCATGGAGGCATCAGGTTCAGTGCTGTTTTCAAGCCGTTTCCTGTTGAATCCTCCAAATACGGCAACGCGTGCAGGAGTTTCAGGCGTCTGGAGAAAGCCGTTGAACAGGTAATTGGTCTCTTTGAACAGCAGGGGCTTGAAAAAATCCGGCTGAAGATGTATTTTTTATCGAAGGTTGTTTTTTTATCTGATTTTGGAGTATGTATGGATTGGAAGTCGGCACGTTGGATCTGGCTGAATGATGAAGAGAAAAAATCATTTTCTCATGTGGTTTTTCAGCGCGATTTCCGTTTGGACCGTTTGCCGGAACAGGCTGTTTTTTCACTTTCAGCCTGTACCGGATACCGCTTGCGGATAAATGGTCAGTGGTGTGCTGACGGTCCGGCACGGGCCTATCCTGAACATTATTCATTCGATGTTCTGGAGTGTTCTTACCTTCTGCGGCGCGGATTGAACCGTATCGAGGCAGAGGTGTATTTTGATAAAAATATCGATCCGGTGTTTTCAAGCGGTGCTCTGCTGGCATTGCTTGAGCTTTGTTTCCCCGATGGGGAAACAGAATATGTTGCAAGTGATAACTCCTGGATGTCTGCCGTTATCCCGGAAAGAATGCAAGACTCTGATCCGGATTTTTCAGAGTATTTCAATGCTGCGGCAGAGGGAATCCCTGAATTTTTCCAGTCTGCAATCGTATGCGGGCCGGAAGCCGGGGTGTGGAAGAAGCTTTCTGCCCGTTCTGCACCCATGCTCACCAGGTGTGAAGCTCTGGTGCGCCGTGTGCTTTCTGTAAAACTGTCAAGACGTGAAAATGAAGTTTCCGGTGACAGTTATGATCTTGCTGAAGAAAATACCATTGCACTTCCGTCAGTTGTTGAAAATATACAGGCGTTGATTTATCCGGATGACCGCTGTACAACGATCCATCCGGCAGACGGCAGAGATGTGATGCTGTGCTGCGATCTCGGATCCTGCAATACCGGATATTGGAATTTTGTTCTTTATGCACCGGCCGGAACGGTGATAGATCTTTTTACATCGGAGACTGCAGAGCATGATTTTGATCGCACGGGCTGTATCCGTTATGTCTGCCGCAGAGGATGGAACCGCTTTACCGGTATCACCAGGGTGGCCGGACGTTACCTTTTTATCAGGATAAGTGAAATGACAGGTGACGTCCGCATCCAATCCCTGCGTTTGGTCGAATCCACCTATCCGGCAGTGCTGTGCGGTGATTTTTCTTCATCCGACCGCCGGTTGGATGATGTATGGAATACTGCTGTCAATACTTTAAAGCTCTGCATGTCAGATGTTCTTGCTGATGTGCCGGCTGGAACAGATGATTTCAACCTGAAAACTCTCCGTACACAAACGGCAGCCGCCCTTTCCTGTTTCGGAGCTGAAGATATTGTACAGCGCAGTATTGATTATGCCGCTGATTTGCTGAAGCGGAAGCTGGTATCCGGAGTGTCAGGTGTCGCTCCTGTTGATTTTTTCTGTTTTTTACTGACTCTGCGTGATTTTGACAATGAACTTGACCGGTGTGATTCTGTAAAAAAACATTATCCGCTGCTGAAAGAACTTGCGGAATATTTTGAGCGCAATGTCGATCCTGAAACCGGACTGCTCAAGACGGATGGCGAATTGTTCCGTATTGCTGACAGTCTCATGTTCAAAGGTTCGCTGGATATGATGTCTGCTTATGTGGACGAACCTGAAGTCTCCGGACATTTCAGCACACTTGCTGCCGGCTTGACCGCGGCAGTCAACCGTTTCTGGGATGACCGCCGTCTGGCTTATTTTGATGCCGTAGATCCGGCAGGGACTCCGGTTCCCGAATACTCAATGAATACCAGTATGCTTGCGGTATTGTTTGATGTTATTCCTGAAAACCGCAGAGCGGCAGCTTGTGCAAATACCGTATCTCCGCGCAATGAGCTGAAGAATGACAGTTCTCCGTTTGCCGTTCTGCTGTGGCTTGAAACTCTTGAGAAACTCGGTATGCCGGAGCAGATTTCTGAAAAACTGGGAACTCTTTCATGCGCATCTGCGGAACAGTATCATGGTGCATGTGCAATACCGCTGTATGCTTTTCCGAGGGTGCTTCTGGGGGTAAAAACGTCAGACGGATGCCGTAAAATTTCTGTGAGTCCCCGGGTGTCCGGTATGGAATATGCATCGGGAAAACGTTGGACTCCTGCCGGTCCTCTTTGTGTCAGGTGGCGCAAGGAAGGGGATATGCTGTCTGTGGATGTTGACGCGCCGCATGGTGTGGAGGTTGTTTTTGAAAACAATCTTTCGATGTACGAATATGAAGTGAAATTCAATGTAAATATATCCTGTGAGGTTTGAACAAATGTTTACCGGAGCATTCTGGCCTGGCATATTTGCTTTCGGCTCGGTAACTCTTCTGATGATCGTACTGATCGATTTCGGTATTTACGTAGCCGGCAGATACCGTGAACGTTATCTTGAGGAGGCAAAAACCGAACTTGATGATGTTCTTATCCAGATGCCTCCGGGACGGATACTTGATCTTTCTATTGCTTCCGCTGCTGCCGGCGGTGTCATTACCATAGTTTGTATGGCGATACAGCTGGACTCGTTTTCGTGGCAATGGGGGATCCCTGTTGCGTTTGCCGCCGGAGTAATACTCTTTCCTGCTCCCAGGATCATTTTGAAGACTATCCGCAAACGGCGTCTGACAAAATTCAATTATCAGCTTGAGGATGCCCTGGGGATGATGTCCGGAGCATTGAAAGCAGGTTTCAGTATCCATCAGGCATTGGAGGAGGTTGCCGGTTGTGACCTTCATCCGGTATCCATCGAATTCCGTCTTCTGCTTCAGGAGCTGCGTCTTGGTGTTCCGCTGGATCAGGCTCTGGATAACATGAACCGCAGGCTCGGATCTGATGATTTTGAACTTGTTGTCACCGCGATCATTACCGCCAGACAGACCGGAGGGGAATTGACCGGTACTCTGGAGCGTGTCGCCATGCTGATACGTGAACGGGTGCGGATCAATCAGAAGGTGAAGGCTTTGACTGCCATGGGCAGACTTCAGGCAACGATGATCGGTGCCATGCCGTTTGTTCTGCTGGTCGGACTGCATTATGTAAGTCCTGATATGATGTCCTCGTTTCTGCACAGTGCCGCAGGTGTTATATCATTGATAGTTGTGGTGATCCTGGTCGTCTGCGGTTTTCTTGCGATCAGAAAAATAACCAACATAGAGGTTTGATATGTCTTTGCTTTCTCTGGCTGCCGCTGCCTGTGCCGGAATTTCCGGCGGATGCATCGCATTTTTCCTTATCCGGGTATTCAACAGTATCGAGCTTGAAAAGAAGCCGGAGGCTTCTGAAGAAAAACGAATCCCTCTGGTCTTCCGTATCGTGATGCCGTTCCTGGGGACCACCAGGCGTTTATGTATGTCGGATTCACTTGGAATGTGGCGGAAAAGCGAACAGATAAAATTGAATATGGCTGGATATTCAGAAGTGTTTTCACCGGAGGATTTTATCGGTATAAAAATTATTTTTGCTGTTATCGCTCTTTTTCTCATGTTTGCCGGGGCTTTATCCGGACGCCTCATGATACCGTTTCTGATGGGTGTTCTTATTGCAGTCTATCCCCGGGTGTGGCTTTCGGCAACGATCAAAAGCCGTCAATTGTCGATAATGAAGGCACTGCCCAATCTTCTGGATCTTCTTACACTTTCAGTCGAATCAGGAAGGGATCTCATCTCCAGTCTGCGTGATATTCTTGCCCGCCGCAAAAATGATCCGCTCGGAGAGGAGCTTTCTCGTGCATTCAGCGAGATCCAGCTTGGAAGAAAGCGCACCGAAGCATTGAAAGCCATGGCTGAACGTGTCCGTCAGATCGATCTTACCGCGACTGTCAATGCCATCTGTCAGGCAGATGAACTTGGTGTGAGCATTGGCCAGCAGTTGAGGATCCAGAGCGATATGCAGAGGTCCAAACGTTTCGCCCTTGCCGAGAAACTGGCAAATGAAGCATCCGTAAAAATAATAATCCCGGTGGTGATGTTTATTTTGCCGGCAGTGTTCATCATTCTGCTCGGACCGCTGATCATTCAGACTGCGAGGTTGTTCAAGTGATATTCAATGTTACGACCGGCAGGTATCTTTCCGGCTATCCTGAATTTGCCCGGGATCCGTTTACCAGAACCAGGGGGATGATCGGCAGACGTTTTGTCTGTGGAAAGTTCGATGCACTTGTTTTCAGACACTGCGGCAGTGTCCACAGCTGTTTCATGCGTTATTCGCTTGATCTGGTTTTTCTGGACCGGAATGACAAAGTTGTGTCGGTAAGGGAAAAATTTCAGCCGTGGCGTCTGGCATCCGGCGGAAAAGGGGCAGTGTGTGTCATAGAACTCCCGCCGGGCGCGATCGCATTTTCGCAGACGAAAACAGGGGATATCATTGATTTGAATTCAACAAACAGCAGCAGCGGTATTGAAAAATTATCATCCGGAGCTATTTTATTATCTGAGTCATTTGGCAGAAAGTGAAGGATCATGAAAATAACTTTTATCAATGGCAGTGATGCCGGCAAGGTTTTTGAGTTTTCCCTGCCTGAAATCACTGTCGGCAGAGAAGATGCGAATGTACTGCGCATCCCGACTGACGGAGTTTCACGTTACCATGCCCGTTTCAAACAGGGTGTGAAGGGCGGTTGGACCGTATGTGACCAGGGAAGCACCAACGGGGTCAAAGTCAACGGAGAGCGTATTTCAGGTGAATGTCAGCTTCAGGAGAATGACCGGGTGGAGATCGGTGAGCAGATTTTGCTGGTATCCGACCTTTTGGCAGAACCTCCGAAGATAATTTTCAATCCGGTGATAACGGATTCACCCGGAGTGGCAGCTGGAGCTGCTCCGGGAACGGCAAAGACTTCCCGTATAACCGGTGCAGCAAAGCAGTTTGAAAATCAGGAACTGCTGGATAAGATCTCCGGATCATCTCTGTTTTCCAGTAATGAAGAAAAAGAGCAGAAAGAGAAAACTGATCCGGCAGCGCGTAAAGGCAAACGTATCATGTCTCCGATGCTGTTTTATACCATATTGATATGTTTTGCTGTGGTTGCACTGACATCATGTCTGAAAATGTTTTCTCCCGGTAAAGCAGCAAAAAATGCGGAAGATGATTCTTTCCGTGAAAAACCTGTGACACTGTTTTTTGAAAAGACTTCCATCCAGCGGGATAATGTGTTCCGTTTTGCACTTCTGCTTGAGAATGGCAGGGCGACATTTACCATAGATGATATCAAAAGCCGCCGTCATCCGGAACCGCTTGTGATTGAAAATCCTCCCGGACTTGATGTGCTCCGCGGGAGACTTGATGCTTCCGGTATCTGGAATTCCGTTTCGCCTGATCCCGGAGCTGATACCAGCGGTCTCCGACGCCGGCTGGGAGTTATTTACGGAACGAAACTGGTCGATCTGGTCGTTAACGGACACCGTTCATCTCCGGAATTCGAAGAAATTGAAAATGCGATATATGAGTTTGCCGAAGGATGCGGTATGCAGACTGTATCCATGTCCGGGGATGAGATCATGCGGATGGCATCAGATAACTTCAATAAAGCAGAAGATCTTTTTGCCAACCGGGAATCCGACGGCGCCAATCTCCGTGATGCGATTTCCCGTTACCGGATCGCTGTCAACAATCTCAGTCAGTTTTCGCCGGCTCCGGCGATGCTGAAAACAGCGAAGTCCCGTCTTGCTGCTGCGGAAAAGATCCGGACTGCAAAACTGCAGGATCTGGAATACGAAAGGGTCCGGCTGCAGAACGTCCGTGATTTTGAATCACTCAGACGGGTTTTTATGGAAACGATGGTACTTACTGAACCGGAGAGTCAGGAATATAATCTCGCCCGCAAGCGTCTGCATATTCTGGATGTCCGGCTCAAACAGCATAGAGGTTCAAGATGAAAATGATCTTTTCCGGCAGAGTTTCCGGTATTGTGAAGCTGAATGTTTTTTTCAGTTTGTGTTTGGCTGTGTTTCTATCCGCAGCCGGGTGTTCTCCCAAAGCTCCGGCAAAGGGCAAAATAGAGTTTTCCGGACCGCCGCAGATGACTGTTCATTACGGCGGCAGAACATTCAAAGGCAGTCCGGTGGTTCTCCGGACCGTTCCCGGAAAGTACAATTTCCGCTTTTCTGCACCGGGGTTCTACTCCCGCTTCAGTTCAGTTGAAGTAAGGGCAGGGGAGACCAACCGGGTAAACGTTGAACTTGAACCGGTCGTGTCTGCCGTTCTGATCGACAGCGTGCCGCGCGGAGCAAAGGTAAAATTCCGGGGAGCGGTACGCGGAGCAACTCCGCTTGTGATATCTGATCTTCCGGCAGGTGAGTATTCTGCGCAGCTTTTGAGTCCCGGATATGCTGAACAGCAGGTGAACTGGAAGATCATCAACGGCCGTCCGCATCCGCGTCTCACCGGAGTCCTTCAGATGATATCCGGCAGGATCGACATCAGGACAGTTCCTGATTCTGCGCGTATCTTCATAAACGGTAAGGAGACCGGAATTGCTCCGTTCAGCGGAATGCTGGATGCCGGCATCTATAATATCCGCGTTGAATATGCCGGTTTCAATCCTCACGAAGAGCAGGTCACTGTCGTCGCCGGCAAGACGGTGTCACGCCGTATCGAGCTTGATTCCCGTCCCGGTAAGCTTGAGATCAGCAGTGTTCCAGGCGGTGCGGAGATCTTTATTGAGGATAAAAAAATCGGAGTGACACCGTGGGTCAGTGAAGGTGTCGCTCCGGGTAACTATAAAATAAAACTGGTACTTCCCGGATACGATACATCTGAACGGGTGGTGTCTGTTGCTCCGGCACGTACAGAAAAGGCAGTTTTTGATTTGGAAAAAAGTACCGGCAGTGCCAGCTTTGTCATCCGTCCGGCGGGGGTGAGTTATCTGATCGACGGAACCTTTGCCGGAGTGGTTGCAGGTGTCGGAACTTCTGAAACAGAAACTCATGCCGTAGTGGTGGAAAATCTTTCTCCGGGAGAACATATCCTTACTGTGACTCATCCCCGTGCGAAACCGCTCAAGCGCAATATACGTTTTTCTGTATCAAAAGGTAAACGCTATACCGCCAGGGAAAATATTGAGCTGTGGGTCGCCAACTGCGAGATCACATTCAAAAACGGCAAAGTTGAAACCGGAATGATTTACAGTGAAAGTGAGTCGGATATCTATTACAGTCCGACCAATGGGATAAAATATCCGGTGTCAAGGTCGTATATCAGAAAGATAAAATATCTCCCGCTGTTGGAAAAAAACGGAAAAAAATAAGTTTTTCCGGCTGACGGGAGTGGTAATTTGAAAATTTCTGCAAAATAACTGTGCTTTTATGTTGACATTTTGAATATGTTGGAGTAAATTAAACGACGTAGTTTTGTATGTTTTTGTCGGAGATCGACATTCAGGGTTTATAAGTTAAGGACTTTTCACAATGAGGATTCGGTGTTTATACACGCTTGCTGCCGTCTGTGCATGTGCTGTGTGCGGTGCCGCTGGCAATGATGATGTGCTGATAAAATCAGCAGTATCCTGTTTTAAACTGGGAGAGCGCAAAATAACTTCAGCTGAGGCTTTGAAGAAGTTTCAGCAGGAAGCTCAACGCGGTAACGCATCGGCAAAGGCTCATCTCGGTTTGTTTTATCTCAACGGTATCGGTGTAAAAAAAGATCCGTCTGCAGCATACCGCTTTTTCCGTGATGCGGCTGCAAAAAATGATGCACTCGGTCATTTCGGTACCGGATTGTGTCTCTACTCCGGCACCGGTGTCAAACGCAATTACAAAGCGGCTGTTGTGTCGCTGAATAAAGCAGCTGATGCCGGCAACAGTGATGCGATGCTTCTTCTTTATAATATTCACCGCAACGGCTGGCTCGGCAAATGTGATCCGGCAACTGCCTTGAGTATGCTGCGCCGCGCTGTGGTTGCCGGAAATCCCAACGCGGTGTATCAGTTGGGACTCTGTTATCTCAACGGCAGTTTCATGGAACAGAATGAAACCGAGGCTGTCCGTTTGTTCAAGTTGGCTTCAGATCGTGGAGTTGCCTCTGCGAATGTCGCTCTTGCAAAATGTTATGCTTCCGGAGTCGGCGTGGATAAAGATGAAGATGATGCGTTGGAGTATCTTGAAAAAGCCGTCGCAGCCGGAGATGCAGGTGCACTTGTCCTTAAAGGTGATTTTTATGCTGCCGGTACAGGCGTTGACCAGTCAGATGAAAAAGCGACTGCTTGCTATGAACAGGCACGCAAAATCAATCCGTCTGCCGGAGATCTCGGTCTCGGACGTTTTTATCTTAAAAAGGATCCCAAAAAAGCAGACGTTTATTTAAAGCGTGCAGCTGATGCCGGTAATCTTGAAGCCATGCGTTTTGTCGGGAACCGTTGTCTGGCAGAGAAGAAGAGTGAAACTTACGGCATCAGTCTGTTGCGCCGTGCCGCTGATCTCGGTGATTCCGGTGCGCAGCTTACTGTCGGCAGATATTATCTTTCGCAGCTTTCTCCGCGTGAGCGTGATAAAGCATTTGCTTTTCTCAAGAAGGCTGCGGACTCCGGTGTGGCAGAAGCCTGGTATTTCCTTGCAGTCTGTTACCGCAATGGTTACGGTGTGCGTTTCAATCCCGGTTTAACTGCTGAAGCGGCTAAAAAGTCTGCTGATACCGGCAACAGTTACGGTCAGCTGTTGTATGGCGTTTGTTTCCGTGACGGTATCGGCGTTGCCCGTGATCTTGATAAAGCAAGGCGTTATTTTGAAATGTCCGCAGTACAGAATAACCGTCATGCGCGTGCAGCATTGGCAGAGTTGAATATAGCCAGAGAAACGGCATCCGGTAAACAGGTTTTTGACAAAGCCTCTCTTGCCATGCTGGAACGTTCGGCAGCAGAAGGCGATGTCAATTCGAAATATCTTCTCGGAAAAATTTACACAGAGGGCAAGGGCGTTGCCAGAGATTATAATACCGGCAGGAAATATCTTGAAGAAGCCGCTGCTGCAAAACATGCGGATGCGCTTATACTTCTTGCTGCCTATCATGCAAATGGCATTGCCGGTGAACGCAGTCCTGCCAAAATGTTCGATTGTTTTAAACAGGCAGCCGGACTCGGAAGTGCAGAGGGGCATCTTAAACTCGGACGTTGTTATTTTGAGGGTGCCGGTGTGAAAAAAGATTTGAAGGCTGCTTATAATAACTTCCGGCGTGCTGCGGAACTCGGTTCAGCCGATGGTGAGTTCTGGGTCGGAGTTTGTCATCTCAAGGGATTCGGAACTAAACTTGATCCGGTAGCGGCGTTCCGTTCACTGCGCAGTGCGGCGATCAACGGAAGTGCAGAAGCCTGCTGCTATGTCGGACTTTGTTATAATGACGGAGTCGGAACGAAACGTGATCCGCAGCTGGCTTTCCGTTTCTTCCAAAAAGGAGCAGAGCTTGGGAACGGCGATGCGATGTACCAGATCGGTTTGATCTACAACAACGGCGCTGAAGGTGTTCCCCGTGACCGCAAGGCTGCGTTTGAATGGTTTACCAAATCAGCACAGACCGGAAACTCTTATGGAATGTATTTCCTTGCACCGTTCTATGAGTACGGTGAAGTTGTTAAGAAAGATGTTGTTAAAGCTGCAGCTCTGTACCGTCAGTCGGCTTATGCAGGCAACCGCTATGCACAATATCTGCTCGGACGCTGTTATGAAAACGGCATCGGGGTGTTTACCGATGAACGTGAAGCTATGCGTTGGTATCAGAAAGCAGCGGAAAATGATTTTCCGCTGGCAGAAGAGGCAATGCAGAGGTTGGAGAAAAAACAGAACGAAGCAAAACTGTTCTGAATTGAATACTGTAAGTAAAAATGGTAAAACCAATCAATCATAAATATAAAAATGGGAGACATCATAATATGTCCGTAAGTACTCGTAAGCTGTTGATGTTCGGTGTGTTGGTCGCTGTTGCGGCAGGAGGATGCAAAACTGCACAGGATTATCGCGATGAACGTGCTGAATATGCTGTGAAACACTTTGAATTTGCCCGTTACCGTGAGATGATGGAAGGTCAGAAGCTGTCGCTCAAGGAGTGTATCGATCTTGCCAGAAAGAATAATCTTGAACTGAAAGTAATGGCGATCGAAGAAAATGTTGCCAAAGAGATGCGTACCGCAGAAATGTTGGGGATGCTTCCTGAACTGAATATCACAGACAGTCTGACCGGCCGCAGCAACACTCCCGCTTCCGGCAGCAGAAAGATCGCGGATGACGGTCTTACTTACGGATACAGTACAAGTCAGGATCGCAATGTCAACTATTTCAACGTTGATCTTGCTTTGAGTGTTGTCGATTTCGGTCTGGCATTTTTCAACACCCAGCAGGCACGTGACCGGGTCATGATCCGTGAGCAGCGTACCCGCCGTGCAAGTCAGAATCTGACTCTTGATGTTGTTAAAGCTTATTTTCAGGTTGCCGCCGCTCAGCGCGCGATCAAAATCACGACCGGACTTCTTGAGGATTGCCGCAGCCGCTACAAGCTGATTGAAAAATTAAGCAAATCCCGTGCGATCACTCCTTTCCGTGCATTCGACGAGACCAAGCGTTTTGTTGAAATGGAAAAACGTCTCACCAATTATATCCGCAGCTATGAGAACAGTTGTGTGGAATTGCGTGCGTTGCTGGGAATGCATCCCGGCGGCAAGATCCTGGTTGACGACTCCTATCTCAATCAGGTTCCGAAATTCGAGTTCCCGGAAATCGAGCTCATGGAACAGATCGCTTTGCTTGAACGTCCGGAGCTTTATGAAATCGATATGCAGAAACACGTGAATGTGCTGGAATGCCGTAAGGAAATCGTCAAAATGTTCCCCAATGTGCGTCTGTTCTATGATTTTGTCAACAGCAACAACAGTTTCCTTTATCACGCAAGCTGGTACGAACTTGGTATCCGCGCAGCCTACAATTTGTTAAAGCTGCCACAGCACATCCAGCAGTACCGTGCTTACAGTGCTCAGGTCGATGCGGAAGAAGCACGTACATTCTCTCTTGCGATCGGTATCATGGCGCAGGTGCGTATCGCTCATGCCAACCTGATTTCAGTCAAAGAGCGTTACGAGATCGATAACAAGGTGTACAATGCTTACTCCAAAAACTTGAAGTGGGCGATCGCCAGCAAGAAACTTACCGGTGATCTTTCAAACCTTGAACTTGATCACATGCGTCTTTCCACCGCTGAGACTGAAATCGAGCGCCTGATGTCTCTCGGCAACATTTACGTTGCTTATTACCGCATCCTCAATACCATCGGTATTGAAAAACTGGATGCCGGCAGTTTGAATGCGATCCGTGCCGAACTGGTTGCAGCCAGGACCCGCGCCGCTGAAGAACTTAAAAAAGCTGAAGCGGATCATAAGGCTCAAGTCAATAAGGCTGCCGCAGATGCCAAAAAACTTGCAGATGATGATTTCAAAGTGCCTGAAAAACCGGTGAGCGCATTTGGAGATATCGACTTCATTGCGATCTACGATACAGATACCCGGAAAAATAATAAGAAATGAAAATTTTGTATTTTGCCGGAATATTGAGCGTCTGCACAAGTATCTTGTGCAGCGCTTTTGCATCTGAACACCCTGTAAAGGTTGTTCTTTTTCCTTATAAAGAAGCGGTGCTTGTTTCCCAGATAGACGGAACTATCAAAAAATATTATTTCCGTGTCGGTGAGAGTTTCAAAAGCGGCAATTGTCTTCTGGCGTTTGATGAGGCTCCTTACCGTATTGAGCTTGACCGCAGCACAGCGCGTAAAGAGGAAATTGAAGTTCAGCTCAAACTGGCAAAAGAGACTTTTATTTCACAGAAACAGCTTTTTGAACAGGATTTTCAGAGCAAGTTGGAAATGCAGCGCCGGGAAGCTGAATTTGAAGCTTTGAAAGCCAGGTTGAAAAGTGCAGCAGCAGATTGTTCCGAAGCAGGTTTGCGTTTGAGCTATTGCAAGCGTAAGGCTCCGTTTGACGGCAGGATAGAACAGATCATGTGCCGTGAACACGAAACTGTGCGTACCGGTCAGCCGCTTTTCCGGATCATTTATGACAAAAAACTTTTAGCGGTGATGAATATTCCTCTGGTTGATTTGAAACCGGTGGGTACTGAACTATCCTTTGTGTTTGGAAAAGTTCAGGTCAATGGCAGGGTGCATGAAATATCGCCGCAGGCGGATCATCGTTCCGGAACGATTGAGATCAAAGCTTTGATCTCAAACGCTGATGGCAGATTGATATGCGGAATGACCGGAGAATTGCTCCGTAATGATCCGGTAAAGTGATTACCGGTAGAAATAAAACATCATCAGGAAGCATTTTGTGAATTCTTGTCATATTGAGTTCCTGCAGAAATTTACTGGATGTATCCGGAGTTTTTTATCAAAATATTCCGGCAGACGTTGTTTTTCTTTGTTTTGTTGTGTCGTTTTGGCATTGTTTCTGTTTCTGCCTGTTCCATGGAGCCTTTCTCTGCCGGGAGAAGTACGCTGTGAATTCCAGGAGAAATTGATCGCTCAGGAACGCGGATACATCGTTCATACTCCCGGTGAGTGCAGCCGTATATTCCGCAAAGGTGAACTGATTTTTGAATTGCATGATCCGTTTCTCGGATTTGCTGAAGAACGTCTTATACACATGCTGAATTACGATAAAATTTTATTCGATCAGCAGAGAGCGTTGCGTGAAAGCATTGGCGACAGCATTCTTACCGGACAGAAAATAAACAGTGATCTTCATGCGGCAGCTGAAATAAAACGCAAAATCATTTCCGGAAGAAAAAAAGCTGCAGGTGATACTCTTTTTATTCCGGTCATAGGAAAAGAAAACCAAGGTTATTTTGTCCGCTCCGGCAGTGAACTTGGAATGCTTTGTTCCGACAAAAGAATAGTTCGCGCTTATGCTGATGATCAGGAGATCAAAAAGATAAAAAACGGTAAACGGGTAAAAATGTTCGTCAAGGATTCGCTCCTGGCAATAACCGGAAAAGTAAGTCATATACATCCAATACCGGTCGTGTTGTATGATTCACCTGCATTGCAGGCGTTCGGCGGAAAGATACCGTCTGATTTCACGGATGACGGGAGCGGAAAAATAAAGTCAGTTCATCCGGTATATTGTATAGACATATATCCGGATAAAATCATCAACTGGCAGAACGGACGTTTTGTCCGGGCGGATATTGACAGCACTGCTGTTATTGCTGAAAAAATATGGCGTCTTGTATTGTCTGCATTCCGCAGAGACGTGCTTTGATTAACAGAGTGGCATGAAACTGTCCCGGTAAGTGCCTTTATAAATAAAACATATTTACATAAGTAACCTTGAGGTTTGAAATGCGGGAATTATATGATCGTTTCAGAAATGAAATCGACGGTGAAGACCTGGTTGTCAGAACAAAGAAACTCTGTCTCATAGAGCAGGGACAAACTTTCAGACACTACCGGATGGCAGCGGAACATGTTTTGGCAGAATTGAAAAAATATGATATCCCCAATGCTGAACTGCTTACATTTCCTGCAGACGGAACAACCTGCTTTGAAGATAAAAAAATGCCGCTTGCGTGGGATGCGACTGTCGGAAAGCTTACGTTGTGCGATGCGGAACAGACTGTTGCAGCTGATTTTACAAAGCATCCTTTTCATCTGGTGAAAGGCTCTGTATCGACAGCTCCCGGAGGGGAAACTGTCCGGATCATTACAGAACAGCAGCTGTTGGCAGGTGAAGAACCGCATGGTGCCATGGTCATGCTCGAATCCGGTACCAGGATCCGTAAACGGGAGTTGAAAGCTATTCTGGATCTCGGCTGTCGCGGGTTTATTTCCGATTATCTTGCGGTCCGTTACGAGAACACGGATGATATTCAATGGGTCACAGCGTGTACCGAAAGCAACAGCTGGCATGTTACCTGTGAGGACCGTGATTTTATCGGGTTTTCAGTGTCTTTGCGCATGGGAGATCAAATCCGCAGCAGGGCAAGTCACGGTGTGCTGAAAGCAAAAATAGAATGTGACGGCAGACGCTATGCCGGAGAGTTGCCGGCGGTTACGGCTCTTATTCCCGGAAAACGCAAGGAAGAGGTTTGGATATTGGCTCATTTGTATGAACCTCTGCTTAACGATGACTCCAACGGTGTCACCGCCGGTATTGAAATCGCCAGACAGATCATGAAAACGGGAAAACCGGAATATTCTCTGCGTCTTGTATTTGCCATGGAGTTGTATGGTTATGCCGCATTTCACGCTTCGTTCAAAGGTAAAGCTATAGGCGGCGCAAATCTGGACAGTATGCCGGCATTAAAAGGATTGACTTGCAATATCACTCCTCCGATAACGACTGTTCCGTTTCACGGGATAGATCTGCTTAAAGAGTCCGTTGAGGGATTTGACGGAGCTCCGTCTGCAAAACTTACTGCACCGCAAGGATTTGATGACATGTTTCTGTCTGATTCGTATTCCAATATTCCCACGGTCTGGTTCATGTGGGGCGGCGAGGGGATCAGGCATTGGCACAGTACAGCCCAAACGGCTGATGATTTTCTTGATCCGGATGTGTTTGCCGACTATACCGCGCTTATCGCATCGTGGATGTATAAAACGCTCAACTATACCGGACCGGAAGCTGTTCTGCCGCCTCTTGAACTGAAAAAGACAGATTCTTTCTGGCGTAAACTTGCTTCTTTGCATGTTTACCGCAGGGTTTTTCCCGGACAACCTCATGATCTTGTTCTTGTTCCTCCTGAAAAACGCCGTCCGCTGCCGGATGGAATGATTTATGGTCCGTTTGAAGCGGTCTACTCCAGACTTGACGGAAAAAAAGATCTTGAGCAGGTCATTATGGAGGCAGAAGCGGAGTGCCGTACGGAAATAACGGATAAGGATATCAAAAAATATATCAGTGCCCTGAATTTCCTGTCTGAATACGGATATACAGAAGCTGTAAAGCGTTTTGAGCTTACCGGCAGCATGCTCAGTCAGGCTTTGCGTGATCTTGGGGTCGGACAGGGGGATGTACTGCTGGTTCACGCTTCGGTTTCAGCTTGCGGGTATTTGAAAGGCGGAGCCGGAACTTTGATCGATTCTGTAATGGATGCCTGCGGTCCGGAAGGTACTGCATTGTTCACCACCTTTACCAGACCGTATATTTATCTCGGCGGCTTGAACCGCGGGTGGAACTATCGTCCGTTTGATCCGGATGATATTTCCCAGATCTGGACAGGTGAGACCGGCAAAGTTTTGCTGTCTGATTATCCGGATGCAGTAAGAAGCAGACACATTACGCATTCCTGGGCAGGACTGGGAAAACATGCCGCATATTGTGTCGGCAGTCACGGTCCGGCTGATGCTCCGGGATCGGAAAATTCCCCCATGGGCAAAGCTCTCGAATTGGGAGGGAAGATCCTCTATATCGGTTCCGGCATTGCTCCTACGACTTTTCTGCATTACCTTGAGACTGAGGTGGATTCTGAATTTCTTGAAACTGCACTGTGCAAAGTCAGAAATAAAAACGGTAAGGACCGGGTGGTGAGTGTCGAAAAACATTTGCCGGGACATCGTGATTTTTATCGTCCGGAAGCGGAAAACTGCAAATTTTTCCGCAAGGCGGTGGAAAATGGACTGCACATAAAAGAGGCTGTGTTCGGATTGGGCAAACTGCATCTTATCGATATCCGTGAACTGCATGAAATCGGACTTGCTCTGTTGAAAGAGGATAAGAGACTGCTGCTGTGTGATGATCCTGATTGTATGTTCTGCCGCAGGTTCTGATCAGCTGTTCCGTTGGATCGCATGAAGAAAACGCAGTGTTTTCAAACCGTCGAACCAGCGGTGGAATGCCTGTTCCCGGGAACGGTGACCTGCAGGCGTGTTTGCATAAATCGACTGCCAGGCGTGGGAGAATTTTTCAGAAACGAAAAATCCGGTAACATCCCCGGGGATGATCTCCGGGGATGGTGTGCTTAAAAATCCTTCAGGATCACGCGCTCCGGCAAGCACTTGGGCAAGTTTTTCAAAAGCATGATCCGGAATTTCATTCAATGCTGTACCTTTAAGCAAACCTTTTACAGCCTGTCCGGTTCCGAACGGTACCCGTTCGGATATCCTCGGGGAGGGAAAGACAAGCGGTGTTACTGTCCGGCACAGAGTGCCTTGCTTGGCAAGTTCCTGCAGAAAATAGAAATCCTCACCTGCTTTTTTTACCCGCATGCCGCCGGCTTTTATATAAGCATCTGACCGGACGGCAAAACCGCTGCCGATGCTGACAAAACCGTATGGCGAGCCGGCTGCTGCCAATTTTTCTGCGTAGCGGAAAATGTAGCGTTCGTATTCCCCGGCAGCTTTATTGTGCTGCGGATCTTCAGCCTGACGGTGCTGCACTGCTATAATAACACCGGGGGATTCTGTGTGTATTTTCAGCAGTTGCCCGGTCGCAATAAAGTAGTCCGGAGCTACCGGACTGTCGGCATCAAGGGAGTAGATCATACTGTTATGGAGATTTACCGCTTTCCTGCTGCTTATAAAACTATCCATGCCGATCTTGCGTGCCTCGCCGACACCGCCTGCAAGATCAGGCGCGTAAACAGGAAAAAGATCAGGAAACGGTGCATCTTTCAGATATTTCAGCAGCTTCAAAGAAGACTCATCCGGAGCTCCGGCAGGATGATTGACGACAACTATGATCGCGACCGGAGTGTTTTTTTCAGCTTCTGCAAGCGAAACAAGAACTTGCGGAAGCTCTTCACATTCATTATACGCAGGAATTACGACAGCAGACTGATAACCGGCAAGTCCGGTCAGTGGTTCTGCCGGATTTTTCCGGAGATACTTACGGAAATCGTGTTCCCGCATATATGCTTTACCGGATAAAATGCTGAGTCGTCGTAACAGCCCAGCGCTTCAGCAGCGGGGAAAGCACGAAGTCCTCGAACGTGTTGTCCATCTTGAACTGATGACCGCAATAGGGACACTGCGGATATATTTCTATATCCGCCGGAGTGATCTTCTCTTTGCAGACCGGACAGGGGATATCCGTCATGGTCGACGGATCAAAATCATGTAATGGATTCTTTTTATTTTTCATAATGCGTAGAATATATACCGTATTTTACGGAAATCAAGTCGTTTTTTGCAAGTTTCCTGCTTTTACTGTCACATTTATGCCGGTTGAAAATGCTTTTTGTATAACAGCATTGGCTTCTTTCAGCTGCAGGGCTTTCAACCAGGCGATCTCATCCCTTTTATCCGGCAGCACATTACGGTCATAGAACAGTTCAAGCAGCGTGGAAGAGAGCCGTCCGGAAAGCGAGGCGTTTTTACGAAGCAGAGAATAGATCGCCCGTTCTCTTGCCCTTTCAAACTCCTCATGCTCAAGTCCGTTTTCTGCAAGACGGCGTATTTCTGCATGCAGCTGTTCTGCCGCCGCCTGAGCCTGTTGCGGTGTAGTTTGTGCATAGAAGGCAAACCAGCCTGGATGGAGACCGCCCATCATATCCATTCCGACAGAATAGGCAAGCGCGCGTTTTTCCCGTACCTCTTTGAAAAGACGGGATGCCAGTCCATTTTCCGCCAGTGAAAGCATGTGATAAACAAGATAACGATCACGGACAGCAAAACTGTCTCCGGGAACAGCAGCAACCACTGCCGTCTGTTCACGGTCAAGAGGTATTTCTTTATGAATACTTTCAATCGGAAATTCCGGTTTTTCCGGCAGTTCCGGTTTCTCTTCCAGCCAGGGAAGGGCGGATAACAGGGCGTTTCCCCACTTTACGGCATCGGATGGAGTAAGGTCTCCGCTGAAACCGGCAGAAGCACAACTGGAATTTGTGGTTTTACGGTAAAAATCCCGTATGTCATGCTCCGACAGACCGGTGATCGTTTCGGTAGTGCCGTTCAGTCCGGATGCGTAAGGGTGGACTCCGAACAGCAGCGATCTCGTCTGGTCGAAAGCCGTTTCAAGAGCGGCTGTTTTTCTGCTGGAAAGCATATCTGTCAGCCGTTCCCGTTCCCGTTCAAATTCCAGTCTGCCGAAAAGAGGATCAGAGAGTATCTCGGTAACGGTTGATAATGCTCCGGAAAAACTCTTGCGCGGAGCATCAAGTTCAATGCCGATCGAGTTGTTGCCGCAGGTCACGGAAAAATCTGCACCGTATTTATCCAATGCTGTCAACAGCTGGTTTTCATTGTGCTTTCCTGTACCCGCTCCAAGTAATGCTGCTGTAAGTTTTGCGACACCGGCTTTGCCTGCAGGTTCAAAGATACAGCCACCGGGGAGAACCATTGAAAAATGGACCAGCGGGATACCTGTATCCCGGATCAGTACCAGCGGCACATTTTTTACCGGTGACAATGTCTCCGGTACTGCGATTTGTTTTTTTCGCTGTGTTCCGGATTTTACGGTCGTGCTGATAAGCTGCCTTGTGATACAGAATTTGCTGCAGTCCAACAATTCTCCGGCAACGGAACGTACTTCATCCGGAGTGGTCGCCTCCAACTGTTTCCGGTAAAAGTCACCCATTTCCGGAGTTCCGTATTCAAGAACTCCGGCTCCGATGACGGAACTTACCGGTTCCAGCTCTTCAAGCTGGCGCAGATATTCTGCATATTGCTGATTTTTTTCGCGGTTGATCTCGGCATTGGAGAGGTCTCCGTTTGCAACTTTTTCCAACTCCTGCTTCAGTTTTAATTCCAGTTTTTTCTGTTTCTGCGGAGTGGTTATTGCCGTTACTCCAGCAACAGCAAAGCCGTTAAGAGAATAACAGAAACTGCGGAGACCGGCGGCAAGCTGGTCGTTCAATTCGAATTTTCTGGTCAGTCTGGAACCTCCGCCCATGCCGAGCAATCCGAATAAAATATCCATTTGCGGCATCTTCCGCTGGAGATCATCTCCTGTTTTTATTCCCAGTGTGAAACGTGACATGGTATCCGGAAAAACAAATTCAGACGTACGTTCCGCATATTGCTCCGGTTCCGGTTCGGAAATAAAACTTTCTGACAGAAAAGAGTCTTCCCAGTCACCGAGCAGTTCACCGAGTTTTTCAAATATCATGTCACTGTCAGTATCGCCGGTTACGACCCAGAAGCATCTGCCGGGAGTGTAACGTCTGCGGTGATAATCTGCAGCCATTTCGGCAGTGACTCCGGCAATCATGCTGCGCTTGCCGATTACCGGTATACGCATGGGATTTTTCAAAAACAGCAGCTTGAAAAATTCTTCCTGCAGGCGTCTGCCCGGATCATCCTGACAGCGGTCATATTCCCGCAGGATAACATCCCGTTCCGCATTGAAACGCTGTTCCGGGAGCTCCGGATAACGGATCATTGAAGCCAGTACCTCAAGCATAAGGGTGACTTTCTGCGATGGACCGGAACTGTGATAAACTGTCTGGGAAAAACTGGTATAAGCGTTGACACTGCATCCCGCCTGCTGAAGCGTATCCGCAGCCGCTGTTCCCGGGTAACCTTTGCATCCCTGAAACAACATGTGTTCAAGAAAGTGGGACAGACCGCATCCGAGATCTTTTCCCTCATGGATACTGCCTGTTTTTATATAGCACTCCACCATGGCTGTGCCGCCGGGACGGTGTAAAAAATATACTGACATGCCGTTGGAATATGTACGGCAGCAGGTCCGTGAATAAAAGTTCATGGAAACTCCTTCAATCGATTTTAGGCAGGGAAAAAGCCGGCTGCTGTACTGCTTGTTCAGTTCCGCACGGATAAGGCGGATAATCGATGTCAAAATCACTGCGTTTGTCTCCGGGAGAGGCGGAAAGCAGTTCAACTCCGATAAGGTTGTAAACCAGATTGCCGACATCAGAGGCGGTGGAGACGCCCCAGCTGACAAGGACCGCTTCCGCCATGGCTCCGTATTCGTTGACTGCGTAATCTCTCATCCCCTCAAGAAGCTCTCTTGCGGTAACATGCCGGTGCGCTTCAAGACGCTGAACCGTGAAAGTAACTGCATCGGTCACAAAACGGTACGCTTCACTGCTGTAACGCAAATCAGTTCTGCAAAGTCCTGATATTTTATTTTCAAAAACTGAATCCATAATTATTCTGCTGCGGAATTTTTCCGCTTCCCCCTGATGATTGATGATGGATCTGTATTAAGATAATCGGTCAGCATCCTGATGCTTTCCAATGTCTGATTGAATTTTGAAAGAGTGCTGCTGATGTCTTCTTTGCTTTCCTGTATGCTGTCTGCCGCTCTCCTGAATGCGGCTGCGCTTTCCGGAAGTTTCATGCCGGTTGCAGAATCTGACAGCTGTTCTCCGAGATGTTTGAGCACCTCCATATCCTTTTCAAGAGAGTCAAACAATCTGGTGAGACGTTTTTCATCAAGCACTTTTACAACAGTACTCGTACTTAACTCAAGATTTTCCGCAGCTTCATTGATACGGCTTATCGCAGAACGGATCGCAGGATCGGAAAGTATCTCCGACAATCTGCCGAGAGAACGTTCAAGTTCATGGGCAATGTCTTCAAAACGGATATGGGAAAGACGTTCAAGTGAACTTGAAAGGGCTCCGCTCAGATCTTTGATCGAGGACTGTACCGAAGGAATATAACATGCCTCCGGTGATTCCGCAGGTCGTTCACGTTTAGCCGGAACTGCGGTACCATGGATCCCGAAATAGTCAAAGTCGATAAATTTCATTCCGGTGATCCCGGCAAATTCCAGACGGCAGCGCAGACCGTTGTTTATTTCTTCTGTGAGCATTTTATGAAAATCATCCGCTGAATCGTTTTGGGTTGAGATACCGCGGAAATAACGAGGTTCGATTTCCATGATGACAAATACCTTTTTGGAATTCATATCGATGGATATCTGCGAGACCGATCCCACCGGTACCCCCCGGTATTTCACAGATGAACCGACATTAAGCCCCTGTACGGATTCAGAGAAAAATGTGAATACTTTCACTTTTGTTACAAAAAGATCCGACAGTCCGAGGATGAACAGTATTACTGTTGCAACGATCAAACTGCTGACGGTGAAGATCCCTGTACGCAGATTCTGCTGTCTTTCATTCATCTTTTTTTCTCCCGGCTGTCAATGTTTCATTCCGTCACGGTTGAGGAATTCCCTGACCCAGTCACTGGCGGAATTTTTACGCAACTGTTCAGGTTCCCCTTCGGCAACGATGGTTTTGCTCGTTTTATCCAGCATGATCACCCGGTCGGCTATGGAAAATACACTGTCCAGCTCATGGGTGACTACTACGATCGTCGTATTGAATTGTTTGCGCAGAGAAAGTATCAGCCGGTCAAGTCCGGCGGAGGTTATCGGATCAAGTCCGGCAGACGGTTCATCAAAAAACAGCAGTTCCGGGTTGAGAGCCAGAGCCCTGGCAAGACCGGCACGTTTACACATTCCGCCGGAGAGTTCAGACGGCATGTAATCCCCGAAACCGTCAAGATCGACAAGATGAAGTTTTTCCCTGACAGTTTCTTCTATTTCTGCCGGAGTTTTATCGGTATATTCCTTGAGCGGCATAGCGATATTTTCCGCAACAGTCATCGAACCGAAAAGAGCTCCGCCCTGATAAGTAACACCGAAACTGCGCATGATACTGCGCCGTTCTGCAGCATCGGCATTAACAATACTTCTGCCGGAGAGCAGAATATCGCCGGACTTCGGAGGAAACAAACCGATGATATGTTTGAGCAGTGTACTCTTGCCGCATCCGGAACCGCCCATGATGCAGAAAATTTCTCCGTCATGGACTTTGAAATTCAAATTTTGAAGAATGATCCGGTCGCCGTATCCGATAACCAGATCCTTTACTTCGAGTTTTACATGTTTTTCATCTGTCATGATCATCAGTATCCGATAAAAGAGTATAGTAATGTAAGAACTGCATCGGCAACGACAACGAGAAAGATCGAAGCAACGACTGCACTGGTCGCACCGCGTCCGACCCCCTGGGCATCGCCGGAGGCTTTGAATCCGCAGAAACATCCAGCCAGGGTTATCAATACTGCGAAAACAACCGTTTTCCCGATGCCGAGAAGAAATGTCACCGGATCAAGTACCGATACCGTTCTTGACCAGTATGCCTGCAGCGGAATATCCAGATTGACACCAACCAGCATCCCGCCGAGGATACCGGTCAGGTCTCCGAAAACCGTGAGCATCGGCATCGCAAGAAGCATTGCCAGCATTTTGGGATACACAAGATATGCTTCCGGATCTATGCCGAGTGTTTTTAAGGCACTTATTTCTTCATTTACTTTCATCGTGCCGATCTCTGCTGCAAAAGCACTCGCTGCCCGACCGGTGGAGATCATCGCGACCATAAGCGGACCGAACTCTTTGAGAACAGAAAAACCGACCAGATCCGCAACAAAAATCTCTGTTCCGACTTTACGCATCTGAAGTGCCGCCTGCATACCGAGGACTGCACCCATGAGAAAACATATCAGCGTCACGATGGGAAAAGATTTTGCACCGCAGAGGTCGAGGTAATAGAACATTTCCCGTTTACGGAGACCGCGTTTGGTGAACAGAGTCGGAAAAAGGGATATGACTGCACCGGTGAAGATTACCGGATCCAATACATTTGTACCGATCCGGCAGAAAAAGTTGTGAGATTTTTTTTCTTTGTCTTCAGCCATGATTGCCGCCGCTCTCCGTCAGAACGGACGCGGCATTTTTTGTTTTTGTACTTTTGCCTTCGGTTCTTCAAGACCGAGAGCATACCAGATATCGCCGAATCCGGCATTGCTGTAATGTTTGGTCTTGCCGTTTGCAAGGCGTTCAAAATTTTCAAGCAGAACCGGATTGTCTGATTTGCTTTTTGCCTTCAACAGAACATCTACTGCGGCATCTTTTTTATCCTGCTTGAGCAGCATCCAGGCGTAGACAGAGGCGAGAAAGGCACACTCTTCTCCTTTGAACCTGGCGCATCTGCGCTGATAAAATTTTGCAATGCCTGCATCGTTGTTTTTGAACATCCGCACCAGTTTGATAGCTGCGCTCTGATGATCGATTATCATGCATTTTGGCATGATTGCATCCACTGCTTTGTAATCTTTGAGCTGGAAAAGCAGCTGCATTTTCATAGTGTTGATCTGTCTGGCGAGCATAAAGTTCCAAACATAGTATTTTTTGAAACGTCCGGTAGCTTCAAGAGCATCCGAAGCGGCTTTATTCTGGATCTTTTCAAGGATCTGTCTGGCTGCACGCTCGCTGCCGGGACTGCGTCTCTGGAAAATGGTCAACTGACGGTTGATGTCATTTTGTGCCCGGAGCAGAATGTTCTGAACTGCCTGCTGTTCACGGTTGATGAGTCTGCGCAGCAGCAGACCGACGATAAGTTGGACCAGGAGAAAAACCACAGCTCCGGAAATAACTCCCCAGACGGTTCCGTGGTCCTGTGTCACCATATAACCGATGCCGAATGCGGCAATACCTGAAATCAAAAAACTCAACATTTTTATATTTTACTTTCTGCGTTTGCGCTGTTTCTGACGTTCTTTCCTGGCAAGTTTAGCCAGTCTTTTCTTTTTATCATGTTCCTTGCGGGTCTGCGGAGCCGGACCATTGCCGAACAATCCGCTGAGACCTGCACCGGACTCCGGCATCTGATCTCCGGCAAGCAATCTGCCGAGCATACCGTTTTTGCGCATCATCTTGCGCATACCGTCGAACTGCTTTACCAGACCGCTCACCATTTCTGTCGGCACACCGGCACCGGCGGCAATTCGCTTGCGGCGCGAAAAATCAATGATGTCCGGATTGGCGCGTTCTTCTTTGGTCATTGAAAGAATGATCGCTTCCAGACGGTTGAATTGTTTTTTGTCGACCGTGGAAAGGGCATCCGCCATCTGGCGTCCGCCGGGAAGGAACTTGAGAATGCTTTCCATTCCGCCCAGTTTGGTGATCTGGCGGAGCTGGGAAAGAAAATCATTGTAATCAAATTTGTTTTTACGCAGTTTTGCCTGAAGAGCTTTGGCTTCTTCCTCGTCGATTTCAGCAGCAGCTTTTTCAACGAGAGAAACCACGTCGCCCATGCCGAGGATCCGGCTTGCCATGCGGTCGGGATGGAAAACTTCAAGATTATCCAGTTTTTCACCGATACCGACAAATTTCACAGGAACATTGGTGACTTTTCTGATTGAAAGGGCTGCACCACCGCGGGCATCACCGTCAAGTTTCGTCAGGATGAAACCGGTGAGATCCAATGCTTTATGGAAATGTTCGGCAACGGATACAGCTTCCTGACCGAGTGCGGCATCTGCGACCAGCAGGATGTCATCAGGCTGTACTGCCTGACGGATACGTACCAGTTCCTGGACCATGGTATCATCGATCTGCAGACGGCCGGCGGTATCAATGATGACCGTATCCATTCCGGCTTTCGCCGCCTCTTCAACGGCATTGACCGCAATTGCAGCCACATTTACACTGGTTCTTTCAACATGTACCGGGACATTGATCTCTTTACCGATGATAGCCAACTGGTCGATAGCTGCCGGACGGTAGACATCTCCGGCGACCAGCAGGACCTTTTTGCCGTCTTTGCGGAGTTTCAATGCAAGTTTTCCGGCGGTGGTGGTTTTTCCGCTTCCGTGGAGACCCACCAGCATGATGACTGACGGTTTTTTTGCTGACTGATTGAGTTCTGCCGCTTCACTGCCGAGAAGTTCGACCAGCTGATCGTTGACGATTTTTACGATCTGCTGTGCCGGAGTCACACTTTTGAGAACTTCCTGACCGATGCATTGAGCTTTTACAGCCTCAATGAACTCAGTTGCGATCTCAAGATTTACGTCGGCATCGATAAGAGCAAGGCGTATCTCTCGCATCGCTTCTGCGATATTGCTCTCCGAAATTCTGGTTTCGCCGCGAAGTTTTTTGAAAACATCATGCAGCTTGTCACTGAGATTTTCAAACATTCTCTTTAAACAATTCCTATATAAAAATTATACACTGATACAATCATTAAGTAATATACTCTTTCTTTACCTTTAATTCAAGCCTGAAAAGTGATCTTGATGCCGGTGAAAACGGAATATCTGCAGGATTTTTTTTACGGAGCGGGTTTTCTGCATCTTTTTTTGGAAAAAATTACATTTTTTTACTGGAACAATACAGCTGTGTACATTATATTATCCGTCTGACAACTGTTTCAAGCAACACGCATGGAGATTTTTTGTAATGGAAGATGATCTTACAATTTCACAGAATGCAGCGAAAAAGGATATTCTGGAAATCGCCGGAGCTGCCGGCATCGATCCGGTTTATATCGAAACTTACGGCAGAGTCAAGGCAAAAGTTGCTCTTGAAGCGATGAACGGACGGGAACAGAATGCAAAACTTATTCTGGTGACAGCGATCAATCCAACCAAGGCGGGTGAGGGGAAGACCACCTGTGCCATCGGACTTGCCGACAGTCTTGCTGCTATCGGCAAAAAGACCATAATCGCTCTGCGTGAACCCTCGCTCGGACCGGTGTTCGGTCTCAAGGGCGGAGCTACCGGAGGCGGTAATGCACAGGTCGTTCCCATGGAGGATATCAATCTGCATTTTACCGGTGACCTTCATGCTATCACCACCGCAAACAATCTCATAGCAGCCTGTATCGATAATCATATCCATTTCGGCAATCAGCTCGGTATAGAACAGGTCACGTTCAAACGCTGTCTTGACATCAGTGACCGTATGCTCCGTGATGTGACCACCCGTTTCAAAAATGAGGTGAGAGAAGATTCTTTCAATATCACTGTCGCGTCAGAGATAATGGCTGTATTCTGTCTTGCTTCTGATCTTGATGATCTGCGCAAACGCATCGGCAGGATCGTCATCGGAACTGCGTGCGGAGGCAGAACTGTTACCGTCGATGATCTAGGCATCACCGGTTCGGTCGTGGTTCTTCTCAAAGATGCTGTCAAACCCAATCTTGTCCAGACAGTGTACCACACACCGGCTTTTGTCCACGGCGGACCTTTTGCCAATATCGCCCATGGATGCAACTCCGTTATTGCCACAAAAATGGCGATGTCCTACGCTGATTATGTCGTTACCGAAGCCGGTTTCGGAGCTGATCTCGGCGCAGAAAAATTTGTTGATATCAAGTGCCGTACAGCGGGTATCGCTCCTGATGCGATCGTGGTGGTCGCAACGCTCCGTGCGCTCAAGATGCACGGAGGAATGGAAAAGAAGGATCTTGCCCGGAATTCACCGGAGGCGGTCAGAGCAGGATTTGCCAATCTTGCGACTCACGTCCGTCACATGCGCAGCAATTTCGGATATGCTGTTCCGGTGCGTGCCGCTCTCAATCTGTTTCCGGCAGATACAGAGGAAGAGATCGCCATGTTCAGCGCACTCTGCGATGAAAACGGTATCGGTTTTGACATCATCACCTCTCATCGTGACGGCAAAGATGGAGCCGTATCTCTTGCCCGCAATGTCGTTGCGGAAATCGAAAACAATGCCGGAATGGTCAAGGATGCCGGGGCGTTCCCATCTTACTCTCTTGAGAACGGACTCAAAGAAAATATCCGTATCATCTGCAAAAAATTCTATGAGGCGGAAAATATCATCTGGTCCGATGCGGCTCTTGCGAAACTTGATGAGCTGGTGCAACTTGGATATGATAATATCCCGGTATGTATGGCAAAGACTCCGTATGCGCTCAATGACGGCAGTGAAGATACAAATACAGTCCACATTCAGAACATTGCCCTTTCTGCCGGAGCCGGATTTGCCGTTATCCTCACCGGAGATATCATGACTATGCCCGGACTTCCCAGAGTGCCGATGGCAAACTCCATTGATCTGGTCGATGGAAAAGTGAGCGGCATGATCTGATACGGGGTATTCGACCGGTAAAAACAAACTCCTCCTTGATATTTTTATAAAGTCATTTATAATGAAGTCCAAGGAGGAGTTTTTTATGCGTAAAAATATATTTGCATCCCCCGGTTCCGGAACCGGAGTCCGTGAATTGTGGTCGCTGGTGTGGATATTTATTATCGCACTGGTGGTGTCTTCAGTTGTTATTGTTATATCATTTTTTCCGGCACGGGTACACAGTGCCCAGACCACGCAGAGTTTTACCAGGTCGCGTTTTGCGCTGGAAACTGCCGAGATAAACGTCAATATGCAGCAGCCGTACGGGAAAAACACCCAGAAAATGCTGTTCAAACTTGACACCTCGACCGGGGAGGTGTGGGTGATGCAGATATCGACGATCAGCATCACCAATCCGCAGATTTTATCCGCCGGTTGGGTGAAGGTGACAGCTTCTGCAAAACATCAGCAGTTCTGAAGAGACCTGGTCAGATCCTCTGCGCCGGTAAAGACCACGGCGTTCCAACCGCGTTTTTTTGCAGCGTTGATGAGTACTTCGCGGTCATCTACATAGAGGGCAGGGACTCCGAAACGTTTTTCAAAGGCTGAAAACATTGCCTCTTCCGGTTTCATCGCACCGACTTCAAAACTGTAAATGCCGTCCGGAACCATTGCCGAGGCTTTGAACATCTTGCGGACAAGTCTCATGTGACGGGCAGAGACATCAGAAAAGAATACCGGCTGGATGCCGAACAGCGGCAGCGTTGAAATAAGTTCTTCCATCCCCGGCATGACTCCGGTGAGGATGGAGTCAAAATCGTTTTCCAGATCTTTTCTTGATTTTGACTTATCCGGAGCAAAGCTCTGAAATGCGGTCCAGAACTCATCTTCGGTAAGTCTGCCGCATTCATATTCTCTGGAGAGCTGCATTACCTCCTCCGGCGGCATGCCGGAAAAACCGACTTTACTGTAACAACCGACATGGTCTATTTTTATACAAACGTTGCCTATGTCAAGCGCGATATACTTCATTTTTGTATTCCCTGTTTTTTTGCATTAAAAACTGCTGCATGATTTCAGAACAGATCCCGGTGAAAACATGAAAGCAAAGTCGTTTTTTACGATCATTTTGAGTAATGTAACGGCATAACAACTTTTTTTCAAGTGCAGAGCTTCTGTTTTTTCTGCTTTGACTTGAATTTTTCCGTCTGCCGGTGTATGCTATACGCATGCAAAAAAAATAAGAGGATCTTTACAGTTATGATGGAATGGAAAAATCTGCTGTCTCCCAAGCGTATCGGTGATCCCGATCCGGAAAAGGAGTTTTCGTCTGAACGTTCACCGTTTCAACAGGATTTTGACCGGATCGTGTTTTCCGGAGCGTTCCGGCGTCTCCAGGATAAGACACAGGTGTTTCCGCTGGTAAAAACCGATTATGTCCGTACCAGACTGACCCACAGTCTTGAAGCAAGTTCGATCGGCAGGTCGCTCGGAACTGCCTGCGGTGCATTCATTGCAAAAAATTTTGATATAGGCAGACTGCATCCATCAGATGTCGGAGCCATTGTCGGAACTGCGGCATTGGCGCATGATATCGGCAATCCTCCGCTCGGACATGCCGGTGAGGAGGCTATCCGGCACTGGTTCACAAACAGTGAGACCGGCCGGTTCTATCAGAGAACGCTTTCACGTGAACAGATCTCTGACATAGAGTTCTATGAAGGAAACGCCCAGGGGTTCCGTGTCATAACCCGGTTGGAAATGCCTGACCGTCCGGGCGGCATGCGTCTTACTGCTGCTACACTCGGAGCTTTTGCAAAATATCCGGCAGCTTCTCCGCTTTCGACCCGTCCGTCCGGTATTTCCGGTAAAAAATTCAGTTTTTTCCAGACGGAAAAAGCTACCTTCACCAAGGTCGCCCGTACCTGCGGATTAATACAGGTCGGAGAATTTGCCTGGAAACGTCATCCGCTGGCTTATCTTGTCGAGGCTGCCGATGATATTGCTTATCTCATCGTCGATTTTGAAGACGGTCACCGGCTTGGGCTGGTCGATTATCATGAACTGGAGGAGCGTTTCCTTGAGATAATCAACTCTCCGAGAGCCGAAGAATATGTCAGAAAACTTGAGTCTCCGGTCCGTAAAGCAGAGTTTCTGCGTGCCAAAGCCATAGGAGTGCTGATCGGTAAAGTTACCAATGCCTTCATCGATCATCACGATGAACTTATCAGAGGGGAACTTGATAAATCTCTGGTGGATTATCTTGATTGCACCGATACACTTGAGAAAATCCGCAAGCGCAGTGCCAGCGGTATTTACAATCACCGCAGTGTGGCGGAAGTCGTCGGAGCCGGCTTTGAAATGGTATCCGGTCTGCTTGATGTCTTTGTCCCCTGTGTGGATGAGCTTGCCAGAGAGTACAAAGGCGGAGCACCCGCAAGTTACCGCAGTAAACGCCTTGCCGCCATGCTGCCGTTCTATACGGTGGAAAGCGATAATCAGTTCTGGCTCAACGAGACCTATCTGCGCCTTATCGGTATACTTGATTTTGTTTCCGGCATGACCGACAGTTACGCTGTGTCGCTCCACCAGAAACTTAAGGGAATATCGCTCTAACTGCGGCTGTTTCCCCGTTTTGAACCGAGGTTTTCTCTGATCTTCTCTGCAAGAGTTATTCCGAGTCCGGGAACTTTTTCCGCTATTTCCTCCGGAGAAGCGTTTCGGATAGCTGCGACGGAACCGAAACGGCGCAGCAGTTCTATCTTGCGTTTTGCTCCGATGCCCGGAATGTCATCAAGCAGTGAACGTTCGATTTGTTTGTGACGCAGAGACCGGTGAAAGGTGATCGCAAACCGGTGAGCCTCATCACGTAATGCCTGAAGCATCTGCAGTGCCGGATCATGACGGCTCAAAACAACCGGTTCCGATTGCCCCGGCAGATATATTTCTTCATTTTTTTCCGCAAGTCCGAGTATCGGCAGCGGCGGAGCTCCGATTTCGATGAGTCCGGCTATTGCCGAGGAAAGCTGACCTTTGCCGCCGTCGACCATTACCAGATCGGGAAAGGGGATCTCATCCTCCATAAGCCGGGAGAAGTGCCGCATCACCACCTCTTTCATCATGGCGAAATCATCGCTTTGATGAACGGTTCTTATTTTGAAACGGCGGTACGAACTGCGGTCCGGTTTGCCGTCTTTCATCACTACCATACTGGCAACGGCAAGCTGTCCGAGGATATTGGATATGTCAAATCCGATGATGTGACGCGGCAGAATGGAAAGCCCGAGCTTTTCCGCCAGTGCCTTTACTGCCGTCATTCCCGGATCAGCTCCCGGCAGCGACGGATTTTCAAATTTGCGGTTTTTTCTGCCGAAAACCGCTTCTATGTTAGCGGATATATCCCGGTAGCGTGCGGCTTTTTCAAACTCCTGTTTTGCGGAGTATTCCTTCATGCGGATATCAAGTTTCTGCCGGATATCTGATATATTGCCGTTCAGCACTTCCAGTGCGGCATCAAGACGGGCGCGGTACTGTTCCTGATTCACTTTGCCGATACAAGGCGCACAGCAGTCGTTGATGATGCGTTTCAGACAGTGTTTTCTGGTATCTTCATCCGGCTCGGAATCCCGGCAGGCACGCAGTCCGAAATGCGCAAGCAGAAACTCCAGAGTCATTTTCAGCGCGCTGCCTTTGGGAAAGGGACCGAAATATTGAAAATTGCCGGGTTTTTCAATACGTGCAAGTGTAAGAGTCGGGAATTTTTCATTCCAGTCTATTTTCAGCAGCAGATAGCGTTTGTCATCGCGCATAAGGATGTTGTAATGCGGAGCGTATGCCTTGATGAGTTTTGATTCCAGTATCAGCGCTTCATCTTCGCTTCTTACCACTTCAAAGCTCCAGGTGTGGATAGAGTTGATGAGTGAACGCAGTTTGGGTTCTGCCGTATGCCGGCGCGACGGCTGAAAATAACTCGACATGCGTTTGCGCAGATTTCTTGCCTTACCGACATAGATCACTGTTCCGAAACGATCCCGGTAGATATAAACTCCGGGTTTTGCCGGAACATCGACCGGATGAAATTCTGTTTTTAAAGGCATCTTCTGCTCCTCTTATGATTTGTCAAAATTCAATATAGCACGGTTGGAACGGATATTCCAGTGTTCTTTTCCTTGAATTCCTTGTGAATGTGAGGTATATTAAAGGAAACTCTAAACAAAATCGGGGAAATCCGGCTATGCCCATTACTGAAATTCTTGAAAATAATGCCAGATGTTACGGCAATGATATCGCACTGGTGGAGATAAATCCGCAGGAACTTGAGGATCGTCATCTTACCTGGCGGGATTATTCTCTTATGGAACCTACCCGCAATGACTCTTTCCGCAGCGAGATCACCTGGAGCGAATTTGACCGCAAAGCCAACCGTATGGCTAATTTTCTGTTGACCCGCGGAATAAGCAGGGGCAGTAAAGTCGCCATTCTGCTGATGAACGGTATCGAATGGCTGCCGATATACTTCGGTATCCTCAAGAGCGGAGCTATGGCGGTTCCCCTTAATTTCCGCTATACAGCCAATGAGATCAAATACTGTCTTGAACTTGCTGATGTGGATATCATTGTCTTCGGACCTACTTTTACCGGACGTCTGGAGTCGATCTGCGACCGTCTGCCGCGCATAAAGGCGTTTCTGTATGTGGGGGAGGATTGTCCGAGTTTTGCCGAGTCTTACAACAGTCTGGTCTCCTATTGTTCCAGCAAGTCACCGGCTGTGAAGATCGAAGAGGATGATGAAGCAGCGATATATTTTTCCAGCGGAACTACCGGATTTCCTAAAGCTATTGTCCATGCACACCGGGCTCTGACCCATGCCTGCAAGGACGAACAGAAACATCATCACCAGACCAGGGACGATACCTTCCTCTGCATCCCGCCGTTGTATCACACCGGAGCCAAAATGCACTGGTTCGGCAGTTTTCTCGTCGGCGGCAAAGCGGTGCTGCTCAAAGGAACCAAGCCGGAGTGGATCATCAGTGCAGTTTCAAATGAAAAGTGTACAGTCGTATGGCTGCTTGTCCCCTGGGCTCAGGATATCCTGGATGAGATCGAAAGCGGAAAAATCAAAATTGCAGATTATCAGCTTGAGCAGTGGCGTCTCATGCATATCGGTGCTCAGCCGGTGCCGCCCAGTTTGATCAAACGCTGGAAGAGTGTGTTCCCGCATCATGATTATGATACCAATTACGGTTTGAGTGAATCCATCGGTCCGGGAGCTGTTCATCTGGGAATGGAGAACATCGACCATGTCGGTGCCATCGGTGTTGCCGGGTACGGCTGGCAGACTAAAATCGTGGATGCTTCACGCAATGAAGTAGCCCGCGGCGAAGTAGGTGAACTTGCCGTCAAAGGAGACGGTGTCATGCTGCGTTACTATAAAGATGAAAAAGCTACCCGTGACGTGCTTTCTGATGACCGCTGGCTCTATACCGGTGATATGGCAAAAGAGTCGGAGGATGGATTTATCTATCTGGTCGACCGCAAGAAAGATGTTATCATCACCGGCGGAGAAAATCTTTATCCGGTGCAGATCGAAGATTTTCTGCGCCGCAACAATGCTATCAAGGACGTTGCCGTGATCGGTCTGCCGGATGTACGTCTCGGCGAGATCGCCGCAGCTATCATCGAAGTGAAAGAGGATCATACGCTTACCGAAGAGCAGGTGAATGAATTCTGTCTTGATCTTCCGCGTTATCAGCGTCCGCGGCGCATCATATTTGCTGATGTTCCGCGCAATCCCACCGGCAAGATCGAGAAGCCGAAGCTGCGTAAACTTTACGGAGCAGATCAGCTTGTTGCACAGCAGAACGAAATCAGATAATTGAAAAAAACGATCATCACCGGGGAACGGCAGTTGTGCTGTTCTCCGTTTTTGTTATTTTTTCAAGGACTTTTACTCCGCCCAGGATGACTCCGGGAAGCAGTAAAACCGGAAGCAGCGGTATCGAAATCAAAATATATGATGCTGTGCCGAAGCCAAGGAGCAGCAGGCGGTTTTTCTTTGCAAGCATAAGCTGTTCCTTCAGCCGCATATCCTGCTGAAAACCAGCCGGAATGGTATAGGTCACGCCCATGCGCCATGCCATAAAAACAAAGAACAGAAAAGGACCTGCGACCGGGATGAATACGCTTGCCGGCAGCAGTACTGCCATCCAGAAACAGGTTTTTATGCTGTATGACACCGAATCCAGAAGCATCAGCCATTCCCTGCCGGTTTTTACTTGTGTCTGCGGAAATTTTCCTTTTTTCTGCATGTATTCTCTGAGCATCGGATCAAAAAATGGACCTGCAAATATTTCGTAGATTCCGGCAGCAGTCAACACGAATACGATCATTGTCAGCAATATCAATATCAGTATCCCGAAACCGGAAGCGAAAACGGTCAGGTTTTGCATCCACTCCGGAGATTTTCCCGGTTCTGCTGAAATCAACATGCGGCACAACAAAAAGATACAGTATGCTGCAACAGTGTAGGCGATCAGCATCAGAACAGCCGGTATCAATGCATATTTCCAGAGTGAACGGTCTTTGAAAAAATCTGATATACCGCTGCAGAAACATTCAAATCCTGATAAAAATTTTTCAAACTGCATATAGTTCCTCTGACTTGATAGTTATTGTCCCATTTTTTGTGAAAGTTGTTCAAACTGCGGTGGCGCATCGCGGGCAATCTCGAGCCTTGCGCCTGTGCCGGTTTGGTTGTATATCGTTCCTCTGACTTGATAAACCTGTTACACAATATCATGTGCCGGCTGTAAAATCAAGTTTTGCTGTGATGAATTCGGGCAAAAACTTGAAAAAATACTGTTTGTGATGTAATTTTTATATCCGTCAACGGTCACGAAGGACAGTTGATGCATATACTTCAAGAGGTCAAAATGGATTTTTTATTGAAAACAGTCTCGCTGGTAAACAGTTATCTGTCTGACTATGTCCTGACTTTTCTGCTGGTCGGAGCCGGTGTTTATTTTTCCATCCGGACAAAATTTGTACAGATCCGCTGTTTCGGGGAAGGGGTGCGCAATGCGTTCGGCAAATTCACACTGCATGGGCGGGGTGGAAAAAACGGTTTCAGTCCGTTTCAGGCTCTTTCGACCGCAGTCGCTGCCCAGGTCGGTACAGGGAATATAGTTGGTGCATCCGGTGCTATCCTGACCGGAGGTCCCGGCTCGATATTCTGGATGTGGATAATCGCGTTTTTCGGAATGTCCACGATTTATGCCGAAGCTGTGCTTGCCCAGAAAAGCCGTCAGGTCGATGCTGACGGAACCATTCACGGCGGACCGGTTTATTACATAAAAACGGCTTTTACCGGATTTCCGGGGAAATTTCTTGCAGTGTTCTTTGCTGTGGCGATCATGATTTCACTGGGATTCATGGGGTGTATGGTGCAAGCCAACTCAATAGGCGAAACCTGCAGTACTGCATTCGATTTTCCATCATGGATCGCCGGACTGGTGATAGCTGTCCTTGCCGGAGCTGTTTTTATCGGTGGAGTATCGCGTCTTGCCGGAGTAACAGAAAAAATCGTTCCGGTCATGGCTCTGATATACCTGGCAGGCGGATTGTTCGTGCTGCTGTCAAGGGCTTCGTATCTGCCGGATACCTTTATGTTGATATTCAAATACGCCCTTGCTCCGGAATCCATTATCGGCGGAACATTCGGACATGCGTTGAAAACGGCAGTCAGTCAGGGCGTGAAGCGCGGGTTGTTTTCCAATGAAGCCGGAATGGGGTCCACTCCGCACGCCCATGCCATTGCAAAAGTTTCCAGTCCGCACGTACAGGGAACAGTTGCAATGATCGGAGTGTTTATTGATACCGCCGTGGTGTTGACTATGACCGCTTTTATCGTTATTTCCGCACTGTACACCGGAGACGGTCCGCTTGCCGGAGTTTCCGGCAGCAGTTACAGTGAAGTTCTTGCCGCAAGCGGTTTGACCAGCACCAATCTTGTCCAGAGTGCAGTGGCATCGGTAAGTTCGACCATGTTCGGCAATGTTTTTGTTGCAGTATGTCTTCTGTTTTTCGCCTTTTCAACCATATTGAGCTGGAACTATTTCGGCAGGATCAACTGCATTTATCTTTTCGGTAAAAAGTCGGTTCCGGTATATTCCGCACTTGCAGTTCTTTGCATTTTCCTCGGAACGCTTATGAAAAGTGATCTGGTATGGGCGTTACAGGATATGTTCAATCAGCTGATGGTGTTTCCCAATATCATCGCTCTGTTTGCACTCTCCGGAACCATTGCCGCATCTGCTGTTCCGCCGGAAACCGGAAAATGAGCAGTCAAGCAGAAAAATCTCTGTTTTGCAGCTTGAAAACAACAAGAAATGGAGTTATATTATAAAAATAATTCCGGAAATACGTGTTTTCCGGAGTAAATAACCAAACCAAAGGCTGCCTGCTCAGATAAAAGATAAGGCGCCGCGAAGAAAAAAGGAAGTAAAAAATGGCCAAGATCAGTATCAAGGACCTGTTGGAAGCCGGTTGTCATTTCGGACACCAGACCCGTCGCTGGAACCCCAAGATGAAAGAGTATGTCTACGGTGCAAAAAACGGTATCTCTATCATCGACCTCACCAAAACCATGCATCAGATCGCAGCTGCCTGCAACTTCCTGCAGCACGTTGTCGCTGATGGCGGCGATGTTCTCTTCGTCGGCACCAAACGTCAGCTCCGCGACCTCATCAAGGGGCTGGCTGATGATACCGGTATGTTCAGCGTTTCCGAGCGTTGGCTCGGCGGCACTCTGACCAACAATGTCACCATCCGCAAAAGCATTGCCAAAATGGCGGAGATCGATGAGATCCTCAATTCCGATGCTGTCAACTCCATGAAGAAAAAGGAAGTTGCCGGAATTTCCCGCCGCGGCATCAAACTGCACCGTGATCTTGACGGTATCGCCAATATGAAGAAACTCCCGGCCGCTCTGGTCATCGTTGACGTCTGCAACGAGATCAATGCCGTCCGTGAAGCCAACAAACTCAATATTCCGATCGTTGCTATCGTTGATACCAACGGCGATCCCTCCATGGTCGATTATCCTGTTGCTGCAAACGATGATGCTGTGAAATCCGTTGAGATCATCACCGGACTTTTCCGCGAAGCCATCAAAGTTGCCAAGGAAATCCATCTGAAGCGCGTTGCTGAGGAGAAGGAAGCAGCAGAAGCAGCAAAACGTCTTGCCGCTGAGAAAGCTGAAGAAGCTCAGGCAGAAGAAAAGGTTGAAAAGCCCCGCCGCGCTGCCGCCAAAAAAACGGCTACCAAAAAGCCCGCCGCCAAAAAGGCTGCTGAGCCCAAAGCCGAAGCTGCTGAAGCCAAAGCTGAATAATTAAAAATAAATCAGTGGAGTATAATTATCATGATCACTGCTAAAATGGTCCAGGAGCTCCGTGAAAAGACCGGAGCCGGTATGATGGATTGCAAAAAGGCTCTTACCGCCGCCAACGGCGATATGGAAGCCGCTATCGAAAATCTCCGTAAATCCGGTATCGCCAAGGCTGAGAAGAAAGCCGGACGTTCCACCAACCAGGGTAAAGTCTGGACCGGTATCGCCGGTGACAAGGCTGCTATCATCGAGCTGCTTTGCGAAACTGACTTCGCCGCCAAGACTCCGAAATTCGGAGCTCTGGTCGAGCAGAGCGTTGCCGACACCCTCTGCGTGGATGGCGAAGGTGATGTCACCGCCGCCGCCAACGAGGCAGTCGCCGCCAACCTCACCAGCCACATCGCCACCATCGGTGAAAACATGCAGCTGCGCCGCGCTGTCAAATGGAACGGCTCCGGCACCAGCAAGTTCGCCGGCTATCATCACATGGATGGTAAAGTCAGCGTTCTGGTCGAAGTCGAAGGTACCGATGATGCCGAACTGCTCAATGACATCTGTCTGCATATCGCAGCGTTCAGCCCCAAGTACATCACCAGCGATGATGTTCCGGCTGAAGTCATTGCCAAAGAAAAAGAGATCGCAGCCGCAGCAGATCCCAAGCTTGCCAACAAGCCTGCTGAAATGCTCGAAAAGATCCTCGCCGGTAAGATCGGACGTTACTTCTCCGAAGTCTGCCTGATGAACCAGCCCTGGGTCCGCGATGACAAGACCTCTCTGGCAAAGAAATATCCTGCCGTCAAAGTCAAACGCTTTGCACGCTGGGCGATCGGCGAAGAGATCTGATCGCGGCTTTGATAAGCATCAAAAAACTGCTGTGTGCCATTGGTATCACAGCAGTTTTTTTGCGTCTGTTGCAAAAACTCATCTCTGTCATGTCGTTTTACAGATGCTGACCGGTACGGTGGTTTACGGAGTTTTTCAATGGAATTTATAGAAATCCGTTGCGGAACTTCCTTTTTTTATACAAACTGCGTGTTACTCAAAAATATTTTCTGTACTTATCCGTACTTATCCGTAAAAAACACTGGGGGCTTTGTGACAGCCCCCCAATAGAACAGTGTTTTATTTCAACGAGAATTTCATGGTCATGACCAGACGTATGACTTTTTGCACACTGGCAGTGTCATATACTCCGTAATCACTGGTATCGTTGCTTGCCGGAGCGGTGATTTGAATAACCCCCTGGCGTGCTTCAAGCAAAGGACCGATCGAACTTTTACTCTGACGTGCAGCGGTTTCTGCTCTGGCGGCGGCGGAAGCACTGGCTGCGTTGACCAATTCCAGTTTGTATTGTTCAGGATTGGTTATGAAGTATTTAGGAGTACCGACAGACACGTTCTGCTTGTGCAGGACAAGTTCATGTATTTTCAGGATATTATCTGCCACCAGTTGTACATTTCCAGTCCGTATCTTCAGGGAATAGGTCATTTTGTAATGGTCGAAATAGGTATTGGTCTTTTCTTTACCATGTTCTTTGGTCGTGACTGTTCTGTACATTTCTTCACATGAAATATTTTCATCTGTGCGCATGGATCGTTCGAAGCCCAACTTATCCAGTTTCAGGCAGAGTATTTTTTTAGCTTTATCCAAGGCGGCGTAGCCTGCTTCTCTGGTATCACCTTTTACAGAAACCGAACAGTCAAAGGTTGCAATGTCTGCCGTAACGGCTTTTTCAGCAACTCCCTTTACCGTTATGGATTTTTCGGTGGAATGCTGGATCTTCAGCATAAATCTGCTCAACATAAATGCAGACAATACGATTCCGGCGGTAACGGCAGCGATTGCGAGAGTGA
>JAZSGR010000033.1:0-22413 GCA_045532825.1 Victivallaceae bacterium
GAAGCACTTGCTTTGCAAGTATGATGCGGTGTATTTTTGTGAGCGGCACTCTCCGTATGTTTCCGTACACATCCGTACTGATCCGTACAAATAAAGCGTTTGAAAAAATCACGGCAGTGTTGTGAAGTGACCACCAGAAGCTCTATGAGAGTAAAGCCTGCAGGCTTTACCCCACCACAGTGGGTTAATGATTTTCTTGTTGCTGAATTTTTTTTCATGGTCATTCTCCTTCAGATTGGTGAAAAATTTTCCGGATGATTATTTTTTTTCAACGATGAATGATAAAACTCCGAGCGGTGCCAGATGCAGAGGCGTCCGGCGTACCGGATCATCGACTGCAAGATGACCGTTCACCACCCCGGGCGGCAGGGCTGACAGACAGCTGTTGCGGATGAAAACTGCATCGGCATCTTCAACTTTATATACCGGGACCGTGTAGTGGTTCTGCCAGGAAAACAAGTTGATAAGTTCTCTGCCGCCTTTGCCGTACAGACGCTGAAGCTGGATGCCGTCAGACTCGTTTTCAAGCGGAAGTGTTCCAAGCAGTTCACGGATACGCTCTGCGGTCTTCTGCCAGAAGTCATCAGGCATGTTCATGTGCGGATAGTACGAACGGTAAATGTTGAAGGGAACCGTGTCATCAAACGCTTCCTGCGGCATGTCTGAAACGATGCGGACTCCGGGAACACTGTTCTGCCAGTTGACAAATACACTGCACCAGCTGTAACCGGTGTTCGAGGGGTTCCAGCACAGAACTTCGGTATCATCAGGCAGCTCTTCAGTTTTGAAGTGACCGGTCAATACCAGTGGAAGTCCGCTTGAAAGTATACGCTTCTGCTTACTTTCCGGAAGCAGAAAGAAGTCAGGCACGATCAAAGGCTGATCCAAGTGAGGCAGCTCCTCAATGCCGGCTATCGCGGAAATATCTATCGAACTGCGGTTGCGCAGCTCCTTGATCTGCATCGCAGGTGACCAGACTCCGTACTTGTGATGCTCGTAATGCAGCGCATCAAAGAGCTCCGCATCGTGCAGCCAGACCATTTCTCCGGCTCTCTCCGCCTCAAAACGGAAAGCGTTTTCATAGATCCGGTGCAGGAATTCCCACTGATGTTTTTCAATACAGTCGCCAAGACAGACGATCACTCCATCCGCACAGCGCTTCAACGCTCCGTTGCGCATGATATGCTGCGCCGCCTGAAGATGGACGTCACGTTCATACAGCGCAGGGGCGTGGGCGAGGGCATCGTAATTTTCCACAACATCCTTGACCGACGGCATCATCAGGATCCTGACTCCGGGCATCGAAGCCGTCATTTCAGAAAGCACCGCATTGAACTCATGAGCATACTGCCGTGAGTGCCAGATGAGGGAACAGCCGGGCGAGGTGGTCTCAACCAGCAGATAATCCATGCCCAGCTCCGCAAGTTTGCGGTAGTCGGTGTTCAGGTACTGCATCGCTCCGAAAATGGACTTGGTATTGGGGGAGTTCACCATCACGATACCGCCTGAAGCATGAACCATGGAAATGGCTTTTTTCCAGAATGTCATCCAGGCATCAGACATATAGTTGTTCCAGACCTCCCAGTGGTTTTTCTGGAGATAATGCAGTTTTTCCTTGCGTTTGCCGTCACATTCCGGCGCGGAACAGTCTTCAAAAATGAATTCCGGCAGATCAAGATCACGGCGGCTTTCAGCAAAGTCACGGATGACATGATCCGTCGGCGAATCCAGTATCGACCAGGGCGCGGCGATGTTGTCGGCAACGTGCCAGCCGTCAAAACCGTAGGCTGAAAGAGTTTCGGACATTTTCTGAACGAAGAACTCACCGGCATCACGTCCGTCATTGAGTTTGCCGACAAACGCATACTGGTTTTCCGGACAATGCTCATAAATAAATTCCCTGCCGAAAAATTTATTCATCGGAGCGGCGAATACCGAGATAAGCACCTTTATCCCGTGGGTGTGAAGTTCATCCACCAGTGCTTTTATCTGGAAATTCGTCCACTCCTGTCTGTCTCTTATGCCGTTGGACAGATGTCCTCCGCGCGAACATATCTGCGGCGGCATGACGGTCTCTTTTTCCAGCGGTTCATGGTACAGTACCAGATCATAACCGCTTAAAATCGAGATGCCGTAAGGAACTTTTCCGATGTGCTTCAGATACTCCTGCACACCGAAGTCAGGACTGGTGTTGTCAAACGCCAGCAGTTCAGTCCATATCCATAACTCTTTTTTCATCATGATTTTTTCTCCACAAATACTATCTGTCATGACGGAGCTTTTCCTTTTTTGCTGTGTGGATCTTTGGCGCAGGTATGAGCATATTTTTACTCCATGTATGGCGTACCGACGTAGTATGCCATGGCGTTTTGAGTGGTATCCAGACGTCCGAACTGGCAGATCACCGGAATGGATGAGTGGATGTGCAATGCATACTGGGTCTGCGGCGGTATCACGTTTCCGCCCAACTCTTCCTGATGGTCGAGCCGGATGGCGATCACCCGTTCCGCAGGCGCAGTAAAAAGTATGTCGCGCAGCGGTTCCCGGTCACTGAAATAAACCGTGACCGTGATTTCGGCATCCTCTTTTGACGGATTGAAGAACATCAGTGCTTCATGGGCATCCATCGCTCCGTTATCGATTTTTTCCGGGAGATAACCGTCGGCGAAAAACCAGTCTTTCTTACCGTACATGATTTAAATTCCTTTCTCTGCAAGCTGACGGATGAGCGGTGTCAGTGATCTCGGACCCTGCGGGGTGATGACAAATCCCTCCTCAAGACGGTTGGAACCGCCCGGACAGCCCCAGAGACTTATGTCACTGTTGACACACATATTGGTTTCAAATTCGTAAACGGCATTTTCATCAGGATAGGGACTCTCCGCTTCGGCAAGTCCGATACCGTGCATCGGCGGATAAAGATCGTACTGCGTTACTTTGTGCGCTGCAAATACCGCTTTGACCGCTTTGACCATCTCGCCGGAAACAACTCCGGTTTTCAGAAATCTCTGCTGCACATTGGCGGCTTCAAAGATCGCATTGAGCACCTTTTTCTGCTCATCCGACGGCTTGCCGATCACAAAGGGATACTCCACGGTCGAAACATATCCCTGATACTGCACCGCCATCGCACACATCAGCATTTCGCCGTTGCGCATGATCTTGCCGGTCGCTCTGCCGATAACGGTGTTGGTGCGCACGCCGGAACCGAATACATTGAAGTTGATATCTTCAGCTCCCGCCATGCGGGCTGCTCCCTCTGCCGCTCCCGCCGCCATGGTCTCGGTGTTGCCGTCGACCGCATACTCAAGAAGTTTTTTGTATCCCTCACATGCCTGACGTCCGGCTTCAGCAAGACAGGCGACTTCGGCATCGGATTTGACTATCCTCAATTTGAAAATGATCCCCGAAGCATCGCAGAGTTCCGCTCCGGCTGCGGCGGATTTGATACGGTCGAAGATCGGTGCCGGAATATCGAACCAGCCGACGATACCGAGCTTTTTTCCGCCCTTGAGCGCATTGCCGATGACATCCGCAAGACGGGTGAATTTCGCCAGCGGATAATCGATCTCCTCCGGAACGGAAACGCAGGCGAACTCTTTTACATTGCAGTATTCCTCCCAGACGGACATCTCGCGGGCGTAATTTTCCCCTTCCGGTGCTCCGGCAAGGACCGGTTTTCCGCATTTGGGGATCACGCATACCGCACGTTCAAAGATCGGCCAGAAGTTGCAGACATAACGCAAGTTCTCTTTGCGGTACTCATCGCCGTAGACCAGTACGGCATCGATATTCTGTTTTTCCATTTCCGCCTGGATGCGGATTATACGTTCCTGAAATTCACTTACCGGTATCCTGATTTCCATTTTCTTCCATCCTTTCCAAAAGATCCATACATGCTCTGGCAAACACTCCGCCGCGTATCCACGGCAGATTTTCATCCGGAAGAGTCAACCCCAGCAGTCTGACCAGATCCAGACCGATGACCGAATTGCCCTCCGGATTGAGGTGAAGCGGATCACGCATCAGCAGACGGAACGCCTTGACGTCGTATTTCCGCAGTCTTTCCCAACGCGGAAAATTATCGTTGAGATATTCCCCCGCAACTTCCCTTACTATATCGGTATATTTCTCATAATTTGCCGCCCACCCCGGTGCAGTCTCCTGCAGCTTTTCCAGATCGCAGCTGTAATAGGTCTGGAAAAGCACGTCTCCGCCCCAGGAATTGACTTTGTCGCGCATCGCGATCAGATTCTGCTTCGTCGTTTCCGGGGAAACATTGCGGCGCGGATTGGCATCGTTGATGCCGGCGGTCAGGATCATGAGATCCGGTTTGAACGGGGTGACATCACGGTCGAAACGGTTCAGCAGTTCACCGGTGGTGTTGTTGCTGGTCCCGGCATTGAGACACAGCGCAGGATTATCCACCGAACTGCGGTCATCCGTCCAGCGGCGGAAGGTGTGCATGAAGCCCATGTTGACGTAGTCGAACCAGTGCGCTCCGACCATAAAATGTTCGGTGTTGGAGCTGCCCAGCGCAAGCACGTGAACATGTTCACCCGCTGCGATCCGGTCAAATATACGAAGTTTATCTCTCAAATTTTTCATATTTTCAATACCTCTATTCTCATAAGTTCAGCCGCTTTTTCCAGCTGTTTTGCGCAGTTGCCGTGTACCGCAATGGCGTGGTGCGCAACGCCGGCATGGATGAGTTCCTCAAGATACTGTCTGACCGGTTTTTCCACCTTTATCATCGCATGGAGTTCGTTGCACGGCAGGGCAGGGAAGTCGATCGATTCACCATGCGAAATGAGCATACGGTAACTGTCGCCGTAACTTAATACATGACCGAAGGTGACTTCACCGGGTTTCATTATCAATTCATAATTAAGCCCGCTGCCTTTGAAACCCCACTCCTCCGGAGAACCGGTGAGCGTGATATCGGAGTCCGACTTCGCCAGCTGCGGAACTCCGATACCGTGACCGAGCAGGAACAGGGCATTGTTCGCCATGTCAAACTGTCCCCATTCAGCCTGAAGCGGAATATTGCCGGTGAATTCACGCATCAGATACATCATCACCAGGCCGCCTACATCACCTTCGCAGGCGACCGGGAAATCATCCTGCTCCATGAGCATGCTGGCACCCATGCGCGCCGGAGCTCCGGTCATCTTCTCTATATAGTGCTGACCGAGAAAACACAAGCCGTCAAGGTTGAATTTTTTGTAGAGCGCACGCATCGCAAGACCGAGTCTGACGGATTTTTCCACATCTTCACGGTCAAGGTTGCGGGTGCGGAAACGCGACATGAGTTTCTGTGCTTCGGCGCAAACTTCATCTTCCGGAACTTTTTTCCACAGGTCGATCAGGTGATCCGCCTGTACGCACATGATCTCCGGTCCGAGGAAACCTTTTACCTTGGCAGGGTCGAATTCCAGATCGTACATGCCGCGGAAAACGTGTCCCACCAGACCGAAAGTCGAGGATGAGAGTTTATTCACGATCCTGAATGCCTGAACCTTTCCGGCTATTTCTGTATAGGCATTCTGATCGCTGATCTCACCCACTACGGTTTCGTAGGACTGCTTCATCTTGCGGAAACTGCCGGAAAGCTGGGTGATGGCGATCAGTGCGGAGTTGCGCATGGTCGCCGCATAGTTATCCAGCGGATTTACATCACATCCGGTCTGGGTGTTGAAAAGTATGACCTTGCGCGGAGAGCATTTGTTGAGCGCATGGAGCGTGATGAAGTCCGGCAGATAGGTTCCGGCTATGACGATCACGATCTGTACCTGCTCGCGGCGGAACAGTTCGCCCGCCTCATCGGCACGGTCGAGGGTATCCACCATTCCGGGATAGATGAGATTACATCCGAGCAGGGCTTTTTTGAGTCTTTCCGAAGCGGCGGCAAGATCGCTTTCAACTCTGCCTTCAAGTTCAGGATACATGCGCCAGTATTCAAAATATCCCAGTCCGAGCATACCGACAGTAAGAGGTTTTTCCGCCGGACGGTGAGTGAGGACGTCTCCGAAAATTTCCGCATTTTCGGCATCAAAAGAGGTGATTTTGTTTTTATTCATGATTGATTTTTTCTGCGATTTGTTTGAGATTGGCAAATTCAAGTTTCACGCCGCTGCGCTCTGCTTCTTCTCCGGCAAAAGCATAGAATTCATGCAGAAAGCGCAAGCCTTCACCATCGTGCACCGGATCGACATGCGCCACGGTGATGAAAGGTATATCATTGGTCATGCACTGCCGGAAATCCTGTTTGGCAAGCTCCATGGTGCAGGCGTATTTTTCTTTCGTGAGATACCAGGTGTAGTCAGTGGTGAGCGGCAGAGTAAGTCCGTGACTCTTTTTTCTGCAGTCCGCATAACGTTCAGGTGTGATTTCACGTCTGGGAACATCTGTGTTGCCGAGGATGTAATCCCAGCCGGTCTCCTGAAGAGCCGCAGAACTGTCGAATAAATAACCCTCTTCCTTGAGAGCTGCGAACATGCCGCTGCTTTCCTGAAGTGCCGGAGACCGGAAACCGGTCACCGCAGTTTCCAGAGCATCTTCGAGGATCACTCTGCCCTGACGCAGACGGGCGCGGCAGTTGGCAGTACAGTGATCTTTTTCCAGAAATTCCCGGTTTTCCATGGCGTAACGCTTGTTTTCCGTTTCGTGAGGCAGATCCAGCACCATCTGCGGCGGGACTCCCAGTTCAAAACGGTTGTGGCGCAGACCGTGCTGCTCAAAATCAAATCCGGATAGGACCGCTTCACGGATGACCGGAACATATCCGCTGTCAAGCGTGTAAAACGGCTTGTCGCTCTCTTCATCAATTGGAACTGTGAAAAAGGTCGCCGGGATTTCCTCTTTGATGAAAAAATCAATAAGACTGCGCAGATTATCCAGTTTGCACCAGCCTTTGAGCGCAACATCATCCACAGACATTCCGAAATACATGGTTTTCATAAGGTTTACCTCTGTAGAATTTATGCAAAAAATACATCAGTTGATGAAACTTTTTCGGGCAGATAACTGCTTTGCTTGAAGGGTTCGGCATATTTCACACCGATCCTTGAACCGTAAAATCTGGCTCTTGCCTCCATTTCATCCTGCCAGTCGTCGAGGTGTCCCCCATCCGGATCGTATGCCGCCATCGCTTTCATTTTGATCTCAAACTCATCAGAAATATCCACCAGATGAGTGGGTTCAGGGAGCAGATCCTGGATCTCAAAGTGGAAGAATTTCTTTGCCCGCCACGGTTCAGTGCCGAAGTCCGCCGTACAGTTCCAGCGCGCCTGGTTCCAGGCATCGAGGCTCATGCGCGACATCGCGTGATGCTGAAAGTATTCCGCCGGCCAGTGACCGAAGATAACATCCGGCTGATATTTCCTGATTGCTCCGATGCACTGACGGTAAAACTGTGCGGTCATATTGACTTCAAAATCTCCGACATCCGCACATTCGATGGTTTTTACTCCGACGATGCGGTGCGCTTCGGCAGCGCCCTCTTTGAATCTGCGGACCGCTTCCGCCTGACCGCCGGGGGTGATGTATGCCTCATCCCCGTTCCCGAAGCAGAAGACATTCACTTCGGCACCGGAGTTGACCAGCTTTACGACAGTTCCGCCCATGGCGATGATCGAGTCATCCTGATGGGCACCGAGGATCAATACTTTTTTCATTTGATATTTATCCCTTTCTGCTGTTAATATATCTCTTGACTTAATGAATACAAATAATAAAAATGCTTTTTTGTTTGCATATCGTGCTTTTTTGCCTCCTCGACAGTTTGTAACATAAACTCATATCTCCATTGAGCAGAAAAAATACCTGCGTTCATATTGATGCAGGTGGACAGTATGGATTTCTGAAATACTGTTTCAGGTCATCATCCATTTCGTCCACTCCAGTCCATACCGGTCCATTCCAAAACTTTTTTCAAGCATCTGCTTTGATTTTTTTGAATGACTTTTGAAATTACCTGTATTGAATATACTTGTGAATATATATTTTTTCAATGCACAAAAGTGCTTTTGAGTTTGCATATAATGCTTTTGCGGATTATATTATAACCAAGGAGGTGCCGTATGGGATTTTTTAATATAACAGAGAAAAAGCTGCTGCATAATTATCACTCTGCATTCTATAAACTGTTTCACGTTCCGCTGGACTGGGTGGGGCCGGATCTGCATACTTTTACGATCTGCGGCAAAGAGCATTGCAATCCGCTCTGTCTGCGTATCCTTGCCAGTAAAGAGGGGGCGAAACTGTGCGCCGAACTGGAAAAACAGTCAGTTGAGACTGCTGAAAAAACCGGAAAACCGGTCGTCACCCGCTGCCATGCCGGATTTTATGATGCGACGATCCCGATTTTTTCCGGAGACAACTATATCGGCAGTCTGTGTATCGGTCAGTATCTCGGTAAGAAAGTAAGCCGGAGTGAATTGGAAAAGGTCCGTCAGCAGCTTGATTTTCTGGATATATCCATCGAAGAACTGGAAAACTGTTACCGGCAGACCCGCAAATTTTCCAAAGAGGAAATGGAAGGCATGACTGAGCTGGTGCAGATGATCGCGGAATATATCTGCGATTCTTACGGCAGGATCCAGTTTATGGAGTCCGTCAACCGCACCGATCCGATCCACGCTGCCGAACTTTATATGCAGAAACATTATGCCAAGAAACTTACCGTATCTTCGATCGCAAGATCCATCGGCTTGAGCAAAAGTTATTTTCAGCATAAATTTACCGAACAGAACGGGGTATCGCCGATCCAGTATCTCAATGATTACAGAGTAGAAAGAGCGGCGGAACTGCTGAAAAACACCGATCTTACCATGAGTGAGATCGCCGTCATCTGCGGTTTCGGCTCCGTTGCCATGTTCATCCGGCATTTCACCAGAGTCAAATCGGTCACACCCACGACGTTCCGTTCAGCAAAGTGAGACTGCAAACTCATATCATCCGGCATACGGCGGATAACTGAGGGATTTCCAGTTTTTCTCCGTTGATCTCAACGCTCTGCGGCATCTTGAACGGGTTGGCAGCTGTCAGCGCACGTCTGCCCGACGGAGACTCCCAGCAGGAGACAAAACAACTGTCGAAATCAGCCGGCTTTCCCATGTAATACATCGTGTGCCGGGGAACTTTGATCTCAAACGGCGGAATTATCTTTTTGCCGTAAAGCAGAAATTCCGGATAGGTTTTGCGCATTTTATTGAGATTTGCGATAAGTTCCCATACCGGTTCCGCTTCCGGGGCAGGGGTGCTCCACGGCAGACACCAGCTCCAGTGCGGAAGTCCGTCTTCTTTGAGGACTACCGCAAGCAGATCTCCGGCATCGAAAGAGTATCCCAGACGCCACAACAGGTTTTCCGGAGACTTTTCATTGTCGAATACCCAGTTGGCTCCGCCCTGGTTGCCGGAAAAATTGGTGCTTCTGCCGTGAAGGACAAACTGCTGCGCCGGAACGGAAATTCCCTGCTTGAAACCGAAGATCGGACGGGCATCGTTGAGCTGAAGCACATCACTGAAGGCATCCGCCGCCGCCGCTTCACAGCCCAGCAGGAGCGATGAGCTGCCGATCGACTCTTTCAGCAGAGAATGGACCGCATCTGTCTGCCATTTGCCGGGAACCGGCGGATGATCGTGATCCTGTGCATAACAGTTGTGCATGGCTCCGCCGAGGTTCTGATCCAGTATCTGGATATAATCGACTCCGGCACCGGTCATTTTGCTGATTTCATCAAGCATGGTTTTGCGTGACCACTCTTCCGTCATGCAAAGCTCGTAACCGAAACGCTGCGCCTCCACCGAGTTGCAGACCATCGCCTCAAGCTCGCCTTTGGGACCGCACACCATCTGTTTTTCCTGCTCCGGAGTGCATCCCGGGGCGTAATCAGTGATACAGCTTTCGCAGGTCCAGGCGGTTCCGGAGCAGTACAATCCGAGAAGGTTGCCTTTGTCATGCAGTTTCTGACCGAGTTCCAGCAGATTTTCCTCCCCGCCGTAAGGCGGCCAGACGTAGGGCGGTGCCCACGGGGCTGTTCCCTCCCAGTGCATCGGCAGAGCCATGATGCGGGAATCCAGGCGTTCTGCATATTCATCGACGGTTTTCAGGATATTGGTGTACGGATAATAACAGTTGGGCTCCATTTCTCCGGTATCCATGCCGTGACCGCGTACCGGATAGATCAGCACTACCGGAGAGTCTTCCAGCCATCCCGGATAGGGTTTGGGCGGCGGAGTGAAGCTTTCAAACCAGCTGCGGTACAGCGTGCATGCCTCCTGCCAGCCGCGGGAGATACCCTGTACCGTATAATCAAAATCGAAACAGCAATCTTCCCCGAAATCGCATCCGGTAAAGGTCTGCATACTCAGGCGGACCATGTTTTCCAGCGGTTCATATTCGACGGCTTTGGTGGATTTTTTCTCATCCAGTGCGGCAAAATAGAAACCGTTTCCGGAGGCATCGTAATATGCCATGCACTGCATCTGGGCGCGGCCGGGATAATTGAACCCGTATGAGGTGTAACGTTTGGAAAAGGTGATGGGGTGATAACTTTTGCGCGCTTTGGGGTCTTTTACGATCACACCATCCAGTACCGGCAGGAAAAGATCATTTCCGTACGGTACGCAGATCTGCGGATAATCCACCCATTCCACCACCAGGTCCGCCGGAACGTTTTTTACCGCACAGCGGAATTTTGCCGCAGTTCCGTCCTGTCTGCAATCTGTTTCCACCCGCAGACCCGGGAAATCCGGATGGCTGCCGTTGACAAATTCTGAACTTTTCAACAACCGCGGATCACCGTTGCGGTCGAGCAGCTGCAGCGTGAAAACTTCCGGTGCAGCTGCTGCATAGTTTTTACCGTTGACCATTACACCGGAGACTGCTCCGGTCCGGCTGTCGAACCGGATCTCAAGAGGATTGTTCATTTTTTCAAGATCGATTTTATGTATTTATTCATCGCTTTGGCGGCTTCTGTTCCCGGGGTACCGTGACCGCCGGTCGGATTGGTCTGCATGTGTTTGCCGACTCCGGCCGGGATACTGTTGTAGGCGGCAAAGACACTGGTCGGAGGACAAACTGTATCCATGAAACCTGTGAAGATGTAGATCGGACACCTGATGCGTTTTGCGAAGTATGCACCGTCATAGTAAGAGGCGCATTTTGCATAAGAGGGATCCTTTTTATGTTCTTCTGCGGTATAGAGGAACGGCCAGCCGCTGCGGCGGTTGCCGAGACATCCGGAGTGGTCGCACTGGGCGGGGACTCCGGCTCTGGCAAAGGTTATATCCTGATCGAGGGCGCACGCCGCAAGCACCTGGGCTCCGCCCTGACTTGATCCGGAAACTATCAGGTGTTTACCGTCCCACTCCGGCAGGCTTTTCACATATTCCAGCGCGCGCATAAGCCGCATATACATGCCCTTGAAGTAATAGAGATCGCGGTCATGACGGTTCCAGAGGGCGTAGCGTATCCGGCGGAACTTGTCGTGAGTGGTGTAGTAATGATTTTTACGCAGATCGCTGTAAAATTTCTGCGGTTTACCGTTTTCGATACCGTGGGCATTGATGTCAAGAGCGATCAGTCCCTGCTTTGCCAGATTGATGTTTTTCCCTGCACTGCGGACACCTGCTCCGTGGAAAGAAACGTATGCCGGACAGCTTTTGGCTTTTGCTCCTGCCGGAACGCAGAGATAACCTGAAACCGGTTTGTTTCCGGCGCAGGATACCTTGATGTCATAGACGTTGACCGCCCCTTTGTTCACCTGTTTTTTCTCAAGGACTTTCATCGGAACTGCCGCAAGTTCAGCTTTTACTTTGTTCCAGAAAGCGTCGAAGTCATCCGGTTCTTTCATTACCGGCAGAAGTTTTTCCGGTTCGACCATGGCACCGATGCCGCCGGTAACAGTTTCCGGTTTTCTGCCCGGTTTTGTGGATTGTTTTATGAATTGATTTTTACTGTCCTTTGCCCAGACCTGGATGTAGATCCAGCCGGGAGTTTTGGAACTGGTTTCAAGCGTGAGACCGCCGGCCGCCGGGACCGCTCCGCGTTTTACTATTTTGTGATCGTGATACAGACGGTACTGGATCTTTTTGTCTGCCGGAGCTTTGCCGTCTTCAAGCAGTTTTGCGGTAAAGACGATCTTTTCCCCTGACTTGTAAACGGCATCTTTTTTGTTGGTGGAATACTTGAATTCAAGTGTTCCTGCGCAGAGACTCAATACTCCTGATATTGCGGCGGTGAAAATAAGTGTTTTACAGGTCATATTACTGTTATACTCCTTTGATGAATGTAAGAAATGTACACCGCAACATTCTTTTTTTCAAGCATGTCCGGAAAAAAGGTTGTAAATTTTCAAAAGTTGATTACATTAATTTAATGTTTATTGCAACCCTGTTAAGGAGACAAAGAAAAGTGAAAAAATTTCTGTTTCTGTTCGTCGCAGCTGTGTTCAGTCTTGCTGCCGGAGAAATAACCGTGTACCGGAACGGCAGAGAGGCCTGGATCCAGAGCCGTTTTTCTGAAAAAGAGGATGTCATCATCGGGGTGTGGCGCGATGTGAATGAGAGAGCTTATCTGGTTCCGCGCGGCAGTGATATCCGCAATGCAGAGAATGGAAAACTTCTGCACCGCAACGGTGACGAATATCCGGCAGTGCTTTTTGGCAATTACGGATATTTGAGCGGAAACCACGGTTCAGTGTTCGCCCGTAAGATAACTGCACCCGGTCACGGATTTGTCATGGCGGATTCCGGAAAAGTGCTGACCGATGACAGGAAAAACAATTATGTGCTGGTGAAGGTCAAGGATAAAAATACTTTTATCATCCATCCGCTCAACAAAAAGAAAAATGCTCCGGTCGGACGTCCGGTTTTGAGCAAACACCGCAAACAAAAACTTTTCTTCAACGGCAGAGAGATCAAATTTGCTTCATCTGCTGTGGTCCAGCTGCGTCCTTTGAATGTGATAAAACGCAGTGAATTTCTCGTTGACGGCAGGACGCCGCTGCCGGATAAAACTGTGGTGAAGTGTAAATTTCTGGATCATGTGTTTGAGCATGAAGTCATAGCTCCGGAAGCTGCGGCTGAATACATCGTCAGAAAATCCAGTGCATCTGCCGGCAGCTTTTTTACAACAAAAGCCAAAATGTATTATCCGCAGGATGAACCGGAGTTTGCTGATTATACGCGTCTTCCGGTGATTCTGCAGGTGAAGGATAAAATGCGCTATCAGGCGAACGGAGCGATGGTCAATTACCGCAGCTGCCGTTATCCGGTGAGTCTGCCGCGGGTTTCGCAGCTTGAAATGATGTTCGGCTGGACCGGACTTATCGGCAGGGGAGCTTATCAGAAGTTTTACATCCCCAAAACGGTGCCGGTCGAGTTTTCTCTGCGGAGTGACAAAAGCAAAAAAATCAAATTGGATTTTGTCCGCGGCGTGGATATTTCAAAGAAACTTGATTTGAGTGCGCATATGACTCCGGCGCATGCTGCCGATCCCGCCTGTCCGCCGGACCGCTTCATCCGCGTGACCGGTGCAAAATCTCCCGAATACGGGATCGCTCTCGGGTACTCCATGCTGCTCGGACAGACTGCACTGGAGAACAAAGGTGCCCTCCGTGACATATACTATTACCACTGGCACACCCGCAAGATGTATCCCTATGCTTATGTGCTTAAAAACAACAAGCAGGGCATTTCAGTGGATACGGTTTCATACAAACAGTATTTTTCACCGTCGGATGATCCGGATGCCACCGCGTTTTACTATCACAGGCAGGGCGACAGTACCGTGGTTTATTTTGAGACGCACAAAAAACTTTCAGGCAAAAAACTTGCTCTGCCGCCGGAGTTTGCCGGAAGAAAATTCAGTGTTGTCGAAAAGACTCCGTCAGTGGTGATGACTGCTGAAAAGCTCATCCCCGCATCCGGATTGAGCTTCGATGTCACTGACAGTTACGGTCATCTGGTGCTGAAAATAGATTGACGTGGTATTTATGGCTGCTGAACCGATGATCCACGGGGCACCGTGGAAACATATTTTAAAATTTTCTTTTCCGATCCTTGCCGGAGCTGTTCTTCAGCAGCTTTACACTACTGTCGACACGGTGATCGTCGGCAACTTTACCGGTGAAAAAGCTCTGGCTGCGGTCGGAACTACCAATACACTGTGTTTTTTTCTGCTGGCGGCGGCAATCGGCTTTTCTGCCGGAAACGGGGTGCTGATTTCCCAGCATTTCGGAGCCGGCAGGATGGATCTGGTGCGGCGTGATGCGGTAAGCGGTTTGATCGTTCTGCCCGGACTCGGTCTCTTTGCCGGAGTGACCGGTATCATTTTCTCCCGCACCGCCTTCGTTCACTTTATCGCAGTTCCGGAGGAGATACTTGATGATACTCTGCTTTATTTCCGCCTTTACTGTGCCGGACTGGTTTTTCAGTTCGGATATAATGTCCTTGCCGCGATACTGCGTTCAGTCGGTGACAGTGCCGCAACGCTGTATTTTCTGCTGTTTGCCGCAGTTTTGAATGTCGGACTTGACCTGTGGTTTGTTGCTTATCTTGACTGGGGTGTTGCCGGAGCCGCGCGTGCAACCAATATTTCACAGGCGTTATCCATGATCGCCGCATGGTATTACATGCACCGGAAATATCCGGTGTTCCGCTGGCGGCTGAAAGAAGTGGCTCCGGACCGCAATGCCGTTGCCGGAACGCTCCGCCTCGGCTGGCCCATCGCTCTCCAGATGATGATCGTTGCCGTGGGAGTAAGTTTCATCCAGCGGGCGGTGAACAGTTTCGGTCCGGTGATGACCGCCGCATTCACTGTCGGACACCGCATCGAGATGTATCTGCACATGCCCTGCAATGCCCTTATGACCACCCTTGCCACCTTTACCGGTCAGAATACCGGTGCCGGAAAAATGGAACGTCTGCCGCAGGGCGCATTTCAGGGAACCGCTCTTTCCGCCGGATTCACCCTGCTGCTTTCGGTTTTGATATGGATTTTTGCAGGAGAGATCCCCGGCTGGTTCGCTCTCGGTGAACAGGCGGCGGAATACTGCCGGGAATACCTGAATGCAACGGCATTCATTCTGGTGATACTGTCGCTTTATGTTCCGGTTTTCGGTGTGTTTCAGGGAACCAGACACGCACTTGTCCCCACAATGGTCGCCTTGTGTGCGCTGACTTTGCGGGTCATCGTTACGTGGATATTCAAAGACTCATCCGTTTTCGGTCACTCCATCATCTGGTGGAACGGAGTGTTCGGCTTCAGTCTCGGATGTCTCATCACCTGGATCTATTATTTCAGCGGTCTGTGGCGGCGCAATGCGCGGGAGAAAGAGCTGTAAAAAACAGCTTATTCTTCAAAAACGTTGTACGTTTCAAGCATGAATTTTGCCGTTTTATAGAGCAGGGCAAGAGCCTCCTGACGGAGTTCCAGCGGCAGCAAGTTCAGTGGTCCGGTACCGTTTTTCTTATTCATGAAACCGTCGGCTTCATAGGTGAAATATCCGTTGTAATTTATGTCGATAAGTCCCTGTATCACGCTGTCCATCTGGAGAAATCCGCAGTATGGGGCGATGTGCTGATCGCTGAGTCCGTCGTTGTCATGGATATGGACCGCCTTGAGATTTGCTCCGAGTTTTTTGAAATCCTCATACTGGTCGCCTTTGCCTTCCAATACAGCGTGACCGGTATCCCAGCAGCATTTGATCAGCGGGTGATCCATATATTCAATAAACTCGTTCATCTCTTCCGGAGTTCTCGGATAATACTGGTCGCGCATGTTTCTTGCGGTCGAGTTTTCAACACAGATCGTTACTCCGTATTTTTCCGCAGATTCCAGCATTCCGAGCAGAAATTCCCGGTTGTATTTGAAATATGCCTCTTTTGCCATCGGGTAAAGGTGTGCCGGTGAAAAACTCAAATGCACCACCGAGGTCGGTATCCCCAGCATGCCGCAGGCTTCGATCGAACGGCTCATCGCCCGCAGACAGGCGGAGTGATCGTCTGCTTTGCCCATCGGGTTGTAACCGGGAGCGTGGGACTGGACAAATTTGAAACCGCATTCCTCTGCAGCTTTTCCGGTATCTTCGACCTGCTGTTTCCATTCTTTGTCGCTGTTGGCGAGAAACGGTGAATTTCCGGTGTGGACAGTGTAGAAGCTGTAATCAAGGTAACGGAATCCGGTATTTTTGTAACAGCGGACGGCATCCGCCGGAACCGGAGCATATTTGTACATTTCGCCGATAGTGGTTGCTATTTTCATGATATCTGTCTTTCGTTTGAAGTGTTTCTATAATATACATTGCAGATATTTTTTTGCAAATGCTTTGAGATTTCTGTTGATTGTGATTGAAAAAAAATCTTTTTGTGCTATGATATGGAAGTACCCCTCAAAGTTTACCCAAAAAGGAGATTTTTATTATGCCGGAAGGAACAGTTCCACTGCTTATCGGTGACAGTCCGGTCACTATTGACAGACGGCTGCTGGTTACGACTTATAACTCATTTGCGACCGAGGCTTTTGTTCCGCAGACTCTTGAAGAACACCGTGCCCGCTGTGCATGGGTAAGGGAACGTCTGCTGCTTTCAGCCGGCTTGAAACCTGCACTGGATATCCCGGTCGGTAAAATATGGATCGGTGAAGGCAGAAAATATCAGAATATCATCATCAAACCGGTCAGTATCGAATCTCTGCCCGGATTGAAACTTACCGGATCGCTTTTTCTGCAGGAGGATCTTGCCTCTCCGGTCCCCGGCATCCTCTGTCCCCACGGACACTGGCAGCAGGGCAGGGTGCATCATGCTCCCAACGGCGGCGTGGTGAAACGCTGCTGCGAAATGGCACGGCTGGGATTTGCAGTTTTTGCTTATGACATGATCGGATACAATGACTGCAATGATTTTCCGCACCGCTGGCAGGGGGAACTCAAGCGCAAAGGCGATCTTGCCGGAATATCGAATTTCGGTCTGCAGACTTTGAACAGTATGCGTGCGGTCGATTTTCTCTGTTCACTTCCTGAAGTTGACTCCACCCGCATCGCCTGTACCGGAGCCTCCGGCGGCGGTTCACAGACCTGGTTCATTGCCGCACTGGATGAAAGGATCAAGGTCGCAGCTCCGGTATGCATGCTTTCTTCGCACTTCCAGGGCGGTTGCGTGTGCGAAGAGGGACCGCTGCTCCGTACCACCGGACTTACCAGTTTTGATATAGTTTCAGCGCTTGCTCCGCGGCCGTTGATGCTGCCCGGAGTGACCGGTGACTGGACCAATCTCAATCCGGTCTACGAGATCCCGCGTCTCAAACAGGTTTACAGTTTGTATCATGCTGAAGATCAGGTCGAAAGCTGTTATTTTGAGGATGGACACAATTACAATCAGCGCACCCGTGAACATATTTATGCCTGGCTGGTCCGTCAGCTCAAGGGGATAAATTGCGGTTCGATCATTGCGGAAGATCCGGAAGATCCTCCGGCTCCGGAAGTTTTGTGGCATGAGGGAAAAGCTCCGGCTGCGGCTGATGAAAACAGCATAAACTGTGCTTACGCCAAACTTGCAGACGTTTTTGGACGCAATATACTTGATACCGGAAGTGATTTTTCATTCTGGCAGGCAAACCGCCGCAAATTGCTGGCGGAGATCCTTGAAAACGGTCAGGCTCCGGCAAAGGATGTGGTCCAGCGGGTGAGTCCGGTGTGGAGTGTTCCCGGCGGCAAAGCGGCAGGATTTATCGTTTCGCGCCGCATGGCAGGAGACATGATCCCCACTGTACAGATAACTCCTGATAAGGCGGAAGAAGATAATGCAGTGACTCTGCTTGCTGCCTCCGGAGACTACCGGGAGTATTTTGCTGACGGTGCCCTGTCAGGTTTTATGAATGCTCTGGTGAAAAAAGGCAGACGGGTACGTCTGGTCGAGCTTACCGGTTCCGGCAGCCGTGCCTGGCAGCTGGAAAAGGCGGTGAGAAATGCTGAAATGACCACTGCTGCCTTTGATGAACCTTATTTCACCATGCGGGTGCAGGATCTGGTGACTGTTTCGGTGCTGCTGAAAGAACGCGGATTCAAAGATATCCGTATTGCGGCAGAGGGAAAAGCTGTTCCGGTTGCGCTTGCCGCCGGCGCGGTCACCGGATTGCCGGTAGCGGTCGATCTCAAAGATGTGGATGAAACCGTCTGGGATGATCCGGTAAATCATCAGCCGCTCATCGGCAGAGCTGGCGGACTTGCAGGACTGCTTCTGCTCAATATCCGCCGCGGCAGTGTATTCGGCAGACCGGGAAAGGATTTCCGGACACTGTTGAAAAAGTACGGAGCAGAGATCGTTGCCGGAGATTTGAAAAAACTGCTTTCCTGAACTCATAAAAAACGGCGGCACGGATTGTGCCGCCGTTGAAGATAAAGACTGAACTCTGCCGGACTTCATTTTGCAGTATCCGGCATTTTTTATTTTTCCTGCGTTCCGGCAGAGGGGGTGAATGTCAGCTTTGAACAGTTGTATCCGAAGCCGGTGAACATTATCCTGATGACGTGCTTTCCTGCCGGAAGATGAATATTTTTCCAGGTATCCTTGAAAATACAGTTCCATGATCCCTTTTCCGGGATTGTGACCGGAAAATCACCGAGGAATTTTTCATCAATGAACATCATGAGAGTCTGCTGTTCTTTTCTGGCAGTACCGTAGTTGAAGGAAATATCATATTTTCCTGCTTTTGCAATATCAACGTGGTAAGAGAGCCACTCAAGCTGCGGATTGTAACCGATCGTTGTTTCACCGCAGTCAACATCTTCATTGGCGCGGAATTTGCTGCTGCGGTTGCCTTTGGAGGTATCGTAATATGCCTTGCCGGAGCCGCCTTCGGAGTAGTGGGGAAGTTTGATTTCTCCAGGTATCGCATGGTATTTGTTCTGATACGGCGTTGCTCCGGGCCAGTAGGGGATGCGGATGAATACACCGGAATTTCCAACGTTTCCCTTAACATCCTGAACATAAACCGAGAACAGCTGCGGATAACCGTTGAACTCCAATTTCCTGCCGGTCCTGCCGCTTTTGGAGCAGTAAGGTGTCGTATTGTAAAATTCTCCGGTGAATGGAATGTTGAAGGTGTAGGGTGCTTTATCTGAACTTGCGACCAGATAGCCGTTGGAAAACAGGTGTGCCGCCTTGATACGGTGCCGGGATTTGATATCCGGCTGGATCTTGAGCACACTGCCGGCTTTGACAAAAGCCGGATCAGTATTGCCTTTGATGCTTACCCGGGGCACATCTTTTTCAGGCATCGCATAGACCCGGACGTAATCGACATCAAAGTACATCGGGAATTTTTCCGGAGCAGCGGGGAGCCACTGGCGTTCAACGTAGCCCGGTCCCATGATCTGGGTGCTCAAAACAACTTTTGAGGGGATCAGGGATACCGCGTGATGCATGGCATCAAATGTCACTGAGTTATGCGGCGAGTGATGGGCTGAACTTGCCATAAGTTTTCCGTTGATATAGTATGATGTCTCAAACGGGGTCCACTTTGCAGCGATGACGTAATAGTCGTCGATAGTTCCCGGTGCCTGGGTCCGGTAGTTCCAGCTCTTGTACATCCCGGAGTTACTGGTGTGGAGATTGTGGTCAAGGACCGGTTTTTTCTCCTGATAATAAGCTCTTGACCGGGTGTAATAATCCTCAAAAATATCCAGTTCCACGCCGCCTGAGAAGGGATTGGTGTTGGGATTGCGCAGCCAGAATGCCGCCCAGCAGCGGGGATGATTTGTGAACTTCAATCTTGCTTCAAAATATCCGTAAAGGAAGGATTTTTTTGAATAAAGTCCGCAGGCGGTAAGTTTTCCGTTGATGTAATTTGTTTTGATCCTGATTTTTCCTTTGCCGTCAAACTCCACCATGTGCGGCTGCTTGCAATCCCATTTGGCGGTGTCAAGAGCAGGACCATTGAATTCATCCGCAAACACCAGCTTCCAGTTTTCTTTTACCGGATCGAAGGTTTTACTGACATCCAGCATCATATCCACTGCCTCCCGGGGGCGTTCCGGAGAGGATATGGCGGTTTTGAATTCATCAACGGTTATTTCCGCCGGTTTGCCGTTTGCGCTGGCAAAGTTGAGATAAGATTTGAAACGGTTCCGGGCAATGGAGCCCAGCATCGGGGACCAGCCGTTTACATTTGAAGTACTGCTGTCGACCAGGCTTTTGATCTCAAGGATGAAACTTCCGCTGCGGTTGTATGAAAATTGAAAATCGGCAGGCAGGAGTTTTGCCGGATAGGTGAATTCTCTGACAACGTTCCGGTTTTCCAGCATCTGACACCGCAGATCATCTTTGCCGGGAATAAAATTGATTTTTACTTCAAACAAATTTTTTCTGAATGCATTGATGATGCTCAATGCAGATGGTTCCGGCTGTTTGATACCGAAATTCTGGATGCGTATACCGGTGGAAAAAAGCCGTTTGCCGTCGATATAAGCCCAGGCGGTACGGGGTGTGATGATTATATTTTTCTTTGTTTTGTAAACGGCCTGACCGGTAATAGTGAGCAGTCCGGGACTTGGATTGCCTTTGATGAGCTGCGGATTTCCGGAGTGCGCGGCTTTTTCATCATCAAAATTATCAAGGCTGAGCAGTTGTATCTGTGTGGTGTGTTTCACCATATTGCGCAGCTCATTTGCTCCGCCGATGTGCAGGACTGCTTTTTTTCCGGCAAGGACTTTTACTGCGATGATGTTTCTGCCTTTTTTGAGTTTGACTTTCGCCGTCTGGTCATCCAGTCCCGGAGTTTTCCGGCTGTTGCCGTTTTTCATGGTGTCGATAACACATTTGCCGTTGACAAAAAGCTGCATCCACCAGTCGGCTCCGGCTCCTATGGAATAAAGATGATCGTCAGCAGGAGAGTTTATTTCGGCGAACAGCCAGGTGCAGTCGCGCACGTTTACTGCACATGCATGTTTTTGGAGATCAATGGCTCCGGAAGAAAGAAACACTTTCCTTCCTTCGATATTGTTGAATTTTGCCGGAATTGTGACAAGTTCGGCTGCGGAGGGAGTGTAAGACGGATCCACTTTGGCAAACATCTTCCACTGTACCGGAAACTTGAGGTCGCCCGGATATTTACGACCGGTAACTTCTGCTGTGAATTTGCGGATGAAAAGTTCTCCGTTTTTTGAGACTTGAAAACCGCAGAGCACCTCATCGGTTTTTTTGTTTTTCAAATCTTTTACCGGAAGTTCCAGCGTGATTTCCTGCCACTTGTCTGTCAGGGGGAACACAACTTTTTTATCCGGCGCGATCCATTTGCCGAGAGAGTAATTTTCTATTCCAACGGAAATTTCGCCATTACCTTTGACCGCAAGAGAGATTTTTATTTTGTTTCCGGCTTCGGCGGCAATTTTGTCGCGGTAATTGACCATGCCGAAACCTGCTTTGCTTTTTGAGTTGAAAACATGCAGAGCATTCTGTTTTTCATCAAATTCCATTTGCGGATGCGGCAGAAATCCCGCCCATCGGTTGAAGGTCCAGTTTTTGCGGTCTTTGACATTTGCGAAATCCCAGGTGATCGCAGCAGGCAGATAACAGCCTGATGCAAGCATCAACGCAAGCAGTGAAAATTTAAACTTGTTCATGATAAATATTTTCCTTGATTAAGAATAATGCTTCAGAGATTTTTCCTGGAGGGATGATAATAGAACCAGTAGTCAAAATCAACACCGCTGGAATCCCATTTACAGTTTACGGCAGGTTTTGAGGCTTCAGCCGCAGTCAGCGCGGCAGCGTGTCCGTCAAGAAATGTGAATGATGCTTCTGCCATGCTGGGAATATTCAGATGCTGGTTGGCGGGATAAATAACCGGACTGTTTTTTGCACTGCCGTGACGGAAACGCGGTTGAGCGGAGTTCCCGCCGAGTCTCCAGGATAAATCTACAGCACTCGCACCGATCCAATTATTCCGGTCAGTCTTATGCTGTGCATCGCCAAAGATGACTTTTTGTGACAGTTTTGCTTTTTGGATCGCAGACAGTTTGAACGGTGCATCATCATTGCCGTCACGGGGATATTTCATCATGCCGTAACTGGCTCTTTTGGTCATATCGAATTTATTGTTATTTGCTGCACTGTATGCCGCATCTTTTCCGTAGGTAGTACTTTCCGGACAACCGTACAGGATTTTTTCAGGAACATTCAGAATGCACTCTCCGAACCAGATATACTTGGTGCTTCCAGGAGGAGATTCCTGCAATTGCGGGAGATATCCGTCGTTTTCATCTACATAAAACATCAGTATCGTACCAAGTTCTTTGGTGTTGTTGAGGCACTGGGTCTGCTTGGCTTTGCCGCGCGCCTGCTGCAGTGCAGGCAGAAGCATCGCTGCAAGAATGGCTATGATCGCAATAACAACCAATAGCTCGATCA
>JAZSGR010000141.1:0-10666 GCA_045532825.1 Victivallaceae bacterium
GAAGCACTTGCTTTGCAAGTATGATGCGGTGTATTTTTGTGAGCGGCACTCTCCGTATGTTTCCGTACACATCCGTACTGATCCGTACAAATAAAGCGTTTGAAAAAATCACGGCAGTGTTGTGAAGTGACCACCAGAAGCAAGATCAACCTGAACGTTGTTCGAATGAAGCACGGCTCTGCCGTGTGAAGCGCAGCGTTGCTGCATGAAGCGTTTGCCTGCGGCAAACATGAGGCGCTTGCTTTGCAAGTATGATGCGGATAACGGCATGGCAGAGCCATACCCCGACGGACTTTTGCAAAAGTCGTCATGGTTGATTTTTTCCTTTTGTGTTACGCGCACAATTGTATCCGGCAGGGATCCGGCTCGCCGTTTCTGTTCGGCTCACGGTTGCGCGACAGCTCCCGATTTTCACGGGAATTCACCTGAAGCTCCGGATAATGATTTACAACGATATTCTGTTTATCAGGAATATCACGATTTACATAATATACATATCATGCACAGTTTTTTCAATATCCGCAGCTTTCTGATAACGTAGATAATGTCCGAAATTTTGTGAAAAATTTATATTTTATCCTTATTCAGATATGTTTTTCTCAATTAAAATATATCACACAGTTCAAGCTCAAGAAACGGTTCTGTCTGCGATCGGTGGATGCAGCGTGGAGCAATGTCGAGTTTTGCGCCGAGTACGGTGCGGAAGTGTACCTTTGTACACAACCAAACCGGCACAGGCGCAAGGCTCGAGATTGCCCGCGATGCGCCACCGCAGTTTGAACAACTTTCACAAAAATGGGACAATAACACAAAAAAAGCAAAATTGTAAAAAAGATTGCAAAAAATTAATAAAAGCACTTGAAATGTTTAAAAACCTGCTGTATACTATTGCAGAAACCGCAGAAAATGCTCAAAAAGAGCCTGCGGTATATGAAGAAAAAAAGGATAACAGATGTTTTTGAAGCAGACACAGTTTTACATCAATGCCTGCGCCCGTCTTGCCGGACGGTACAGGGAAACTCTGCTTGCACTTTTTTTCTGTCTGACAGCGGCAGCGGTGCTCCAATCAGTCAACACCCAATCGTGCTATACCTCAAAACAGCTTCCTGAACACGGTGTGTATTCCGGAGTATTGACTCCCGGCAGGGATTGCGAAGTTCCCGCGCTGCGTTACCGTCTCAACGAACAGCTGCAGATCAACGCCCGGACTGCCCGTACCGGAAACCGCAGCAATCTCATGCGCAGCAGCGATCCCGTTGCGGACTGCACGCGGTCGGAGCTCTTTCAAAATAAGTTCACGCTGCAAGCGGGTATACTTCCCGCCGTAAATCAGCGTTCAAGTTATCAGGTACACTCCACATTCACGGATCCGGTGCGCGCAGGTCCCGTATGCTCACTCGACTGAGCAGTCCCTGATACGACTCCGGGATCAGCAGCCGCATTCCCGGAAACAGAAAGATTGCTCACCCCATCATTTTTCAAATGTGCGTTACGGATAATATCGTATCCGCAATGTCTGCGTGCGGCTGGATCAAAAAACAGATTATTAAGGCGGACTGTGTTCTGCCGTTGGAGTGATTTATTATGAGCGTCAAAGAATTCTGCAAAAAGAACTGGGAAAATCTCATCTGCTTCGGTGTTGCCGGTATGATGGTTCTTATCGGCATAGTTGCTTTCCTCTGCATCTATTATGCGAAATAAGCAGTTGAACCTTATTACGGACCGCAGCCATCCCCCGGCTGCGGTTCTTTTTTTTTACTCTTTTTTCCGGCTGCCGCAGTTATCGGCTTGACTTTTAGCTGAAACGATTGTATGTTACGTATAAGTATAGTTGTAACGAAATGATTTATCCGGATAGAGAAAGATGGAACGAAAAACATTCAGTCAGGTACAGATATATGTAAGAGAATCGTACAACCGTGCCGCAAAACTTGCGTCATCCGGTCAGTATGAAGCAGCAGTCGATGTGTTGGTCCCGGTGGTGATCGCCAATCCGGCAGTGCCGATACTTTTTGAAAAACTGCGCGAATATGAAGTTGCCAAGACCAGAACCTGCAATCCGCTGGTCAGGATCTTCTGGCAGCTGCTTTCCCCGGCGGTTTTCATTCTGGTGAAGATCGTCACCCTCATCGATTCCCAGAAAGCGATGGCGATGTGCGAAAAACCGCTCTCTTTCTGCGTGGACCAGCCGCTTGTGCTTTCCGCACTTGCCGATGCCTCCGAAGCCAGTGCCGCGCCGTGGGGTGCCGCGACCGCATTGAATGTCATAAGAATATTCCACCCCAACAACGAAAGCAATCTCCGCCGCCTTGCCGTCGCCATGCAGAACAACAATCAGGCGGTCGAAGGTTTGAAGATCTTCCGTATCCTTGCGAAAAAATATCCCAACAACCTCGCAATGCAGAATGAACTGCGCGCCGCCATGGCTCTGTCAAGTATCGAAGCCGGAAAATGGGAAGACAAAGGCTCCACCCAGGAAAAAACCGACCTCAAGGATGCCCTTATCAACCAGCTGCTTCAGGGAACGATCCACGATGCGGAACAGGCACAGATACTTATCGACAAATTCCAGAGCGATCTTGCCACCACCGACTCCGTCGACCTGCGCCGCAAACTTGCCGACGCCTACATGATCAAAGAGGATTTCGAAGCAGCTTACAACGAATACAAAACCGTTTCAGAAAAACTCGGTGTCTCCGATCCGGTGCTTGACAAACAGATCGAACGCGCCAAACTTGCCCAGATGGATAAAGAGATCCGCATAATGACCGAAAATCAGGCGGATGCCGCACAGATCGCAGAAGCACAGCAAGCCCGGGAGACCTACCATGTGGAACAGGTCGAAAGACGTGCAAAAAGTTTCCCCAACGACATCAACCTGCAGTTCGATCTTGCGGAACTGCGTTTTGAACAGAAGAGGTTCGATGAAGCAAAAACGATTTTTGAATCAGTTTGCGAAAACCCGCAGAAACGCCGTGCAAGTCTGGTCTATCTCGGCAGGTGCGCACTTGAGGTGAACGATACGGCATCGGCGGAACCGCTGCTTGCCGAAGCGGTAAAAGATATGTACCGTATGGATAAATACCGCCGTGAGGCTCTCTATTATCTTGCGATCGCCTGTGCAGGTAACGGGAAAACAGCGGAAGCCCTTGATTATTACAAGACCATCCGCGCCAATATGGAAAATTACCGGGACATCAAAGACAGGATCGCAGAACTGGAACAGTCAGCGGCAGCTCAAGCATAAGATTTTTTATTCCAACGTCTGGAAAGGATATATGATAAATGTCTGAAAACGATATCAACGCAAACGGCGGTAATTTCTCTGCAGAAGATACCAAAACCAGAAAAACAGTGCGTCTGCATCCGGCAGGCGGCACCCCAAACCTGATCGAAAAAGAAAAGATCGCAGATCCTTTGAGCGGACGGGATACCGACACCAGCAATCTTGAGATCCTGGATGACACCCAGACCAGACGTACCGTCAAAATCAAACCGATAGCCCCGCCCGCAGGCGGAGCGGTGAAACTTGCAGTTGATCCGGCAGACACCCGTACCCGCAAAACAGTAGTTCTCCGTCCGGTCGTTGAAGGAAGTGCGGAAAACACCAACACCCGCAAGACTGTGGTGCTCCGTCCCCAGGCGGCCGGTACTGCTGTCCCTGCTCCTGCAGTACCGGCGGCAGAAGCAAAAGCTGAAACTGTTGAGCTTTCTGACGAAACCGTTGCTGTGCCGAAACCCCAAAACGAACCTGCTCCTGCGATCAAACTCTCTGCGCCGGCAGCTCCCGCTGCTGCTCCGGCGGCGGAGAAACCGGCAGAGATAACTGCACCTGAAGAAACCAAAGCTGAAAAAGTTGAGCTTTCTGACGAAACCGTTGCTGTGGCAAAACCGAAATTGGAACCCAAAACTCCGGTTGCGATCGGACAGCCGGCAGCAGAAGATGATGATCAGACAGTAAAGATCAAACGTCCGGCAATGCCTCCGCGCATCGGACCGCGTCCCATGGGTGCTCCCATGGGCAAACCCGGCTTGGTCCGTCCCGGAGCACCGGCGGCAGCATCTCCGGCTGCAGCTCCGGCTGCACCTGCTCCGGCAGCACCTGTCCCCGCTGCTCAAACTGACAGCAACAAAGAAACGGTAAAACTTCCCCAGCCCAAACGTCCGCTCGGCATGACTCCGGGACGCGCTCCGCTCGGAGCTAAACCTGCTGCACCTGCTCCGGCGGCCCCTGCTCCGGCTGCTCCCGCCCCTGCTCCGGTAGCTCCCGCCCCTGCAGCACCAGCTCCGGCTGCACCTGCTCCGGCTCCTGCGGCGGCTCCCGCTCCGGTACAGGAGAAAAAAGCTGAAGACGACGATATAATGCTTGCCCCAAGCACCAAAGAAAAGAAGGCGGAAGCACAGGAACAGGATAAGAGCCAGCCCAAGACCAAACGTACTCCTGCCAATCCCCGTATGGTGCAGACCGAAAACAATGCCTCACCGTTTTATCTGGTGCTGGGATTGATAATTCTGGTTCTGGTTGCCGGTGCGACCGCACTTTCACTCTCGCAGTATCTTGATTACGAACAGAAAGTCAAGATCTACGAATACATCCCCGGATTGCCGCACGCAAAATAATAAAAGTCTTTTCCCGGAGAAATATCTGTGAGAGCAGTTCACTTTTCAGATCCCCACGCCGGAGGCGGCGCGGAGGATTGGATGGCGTATTTTGACAAACGCTGGGTGGGAGTATTCAACTACCGGTTCCGGCGACGTTTCCGTCACGATTTGAGTAAACTTGAACGGGCAGTGGATTACATCCTGTCGACCCGCCCGGATGTGGCAGTCTGCACCGGAGATCTCACCAGTGCCGGTCAGCCCGGAGAGTTTGAACGTGTGCGAAAAGTGCTCGCCCCTCTGCGCGACTCCGGTATCCCGCTGATCTATATGCCCGGAAATCACGATTGTTACGTCAAACGTCCCAAGTGCGTCAAAGCGATGAAAGATATGGTGGAATATCTGACCTGCGGCAACAGTGTGTTTGATGATTATCCGCAGAGAAGGATCATTGCCGGAGTTGAGTTTTTACTGCTCAACACCAGCCGCCCCTCCAATCTGCTCTGCTCCTGGGGATTTCTTCTCAAAGAGGATTCCCGCAAGATAGAAGCATGGTGCGGTGAAGAAAAAAGTCTGCCGCGCATACTGGTCTCCCATTATCCGATGACCGAAGATCATCCGCTGCTGCGCATTCGTCACCGGCTGTTCGGTCAGCGCAGGATGCTGGAACTGCTCGGCAGCGGAAGTATCGATCTTGCGCTGTGCGGTCACGTCCACAAACCCTATTTCAAATCCCGTCCTGACGGCAGGATCTTCGAGTGCTGTGCCGGTTCTGTCACCCGCAACGGTTCTCTGGTGGAGATCTCAAGCACCGGCAGCGGATGTTTCGATTTCAAAACCGTGGAGCTTTGATGCCGGTTCACGTTTGCCAGTTATGTCCGCGCCGCTGCAATGTTTCCCGCAGTGAAACGCTTGAAGCAGCTGTTTTCCCCGGCTTCTGTACCAGTCCGCTCGAACCAGTGGTTGCCCGCGCGGCACTGCATCACTGGGAGGAACCGGTCATCAGCGGTGAGCGCGGATCGGGCGCAGTGTTTTTTTGCGGCTGCAATCTGCATTGTGTATTCTGCCAGAACAGTGATATAAGTTCACGTCCGGTTGGCAAAGCGGTATCGGTCACGCGTCTGCGCGAGATCTATTTCAAATTGATTTCCGACGGAGCGCACAATATCAACCTTGTCACCCCGATGCACTTTACCGATGCCGTACTTCAGAGTCTGGAAGAACCGCTGCCGGTACCGGTGGTGTGGAACTCCAACGGTTATGAACTGCCCGAAAGCATCAGGAAACTGAAAGGAAAGATCCAGATATTTCTCCCGGATCTCAAATATGCAGACAACCGCCTTGCGGCACGTTACAGCCATGCTCCGGATTATTTTGAAACCGCCTGCAAAGCGGTCATGGAAATGTATTCCCAGACCGGCAATTATGTCATCGATGATGACGGACTGCTCCGCTCAGGAGTCGTGATACGCCATCTGATCCTGCCCGGATGCGTGGAAAACAGCAAAAAGGTCATCGACTTTGTGGCGCAGACGTTCCGTCCCGGCGAGGTGCTGTTCAGTCTGATGCGGCAATACCTGCCCTGCGGAAAAGTTTCAGAAAACGATTATCCTGAACTCAACCGCAGAGTGAGCGATGAAGAATACAGTGAAGTTGAACAGTATCTTTTCGACTCCGGGCTGGAGGACGGATTCGTGCAGGATGCCGACTCCGCCAGTCAGGATTTCATTCCGCACTTCGACGGGACCGGAGTATAATTTTTCGCCTCCCCCTTTTCCAGAGCCTTGCCTTCCTCAAGCCACGCGCCTGTGCCGCCGCGCAGATTGACTGCATTCAAAAAATTGTTGCGCTCAAGTATCCCGGCGGCAACCGCAGACCGGAAACCGGAGGCGCAAACAAGGACAGTATCCCGGTCGGCAGGAAGTTTGCCGATATTGCTTTCAAGTTCAGTAAGCGGAATATTGACCGAACCTGCGATCCTGCCGTTCAACCACTCTGCATGAGAACGGACATCCAGCAGAAACGGAGGATTTTCACTCCACAGCCAAGCATCAAGTTCCGCAGCATCGGTCATCCGGGAACCGGAAACCGGCTTACCTGAGTTTTTCCAGGTGTCAAAAGTACATCCGGATGCCTGAAAACCGACAGCGTGCAGACGACGGGCAGCTTCAGTGATCGCCTCCTCATCCTCTCCGATGATGACAACAAGCCCCTCCTGCGGATCAAAAAACTCTGCACACCAGCGTTCAAGTTTTCCATTGGCTTCGATGTTCATGGAATACGGAACATGTCCGGCTGCAAAATCAGAGGAGTTGCGGATATCGATCACCCGGCTTTCCGGAACAGCCCACTGCTCATCCGGTTCAGCCGGCTGAAAAAGCTTTCCCCAATCGACTACCGGAGGTCCCTTGCGGTTGATATCGCGTAATGACTCCAGATGCAGAGCATGTCCGGCTCCTCCGGACTGGTGATCGGCATCAGGATTGAACAGATGATTGCGCTGTTTTTCCATACCGAGAGTGGTCCATGAGTGTTCAACGCCATTGAGTTCATGCCCGGGATAAACCAGCGTTTCATCAGAACACGCTTCCAGTTTTTTCACCCAATCCATTCCGGTATCGCAATCATACGGAACATCCAGAGCATCTCCGGTAAAGAGGAAATCAGGATGTCCGGGATCAGTTCCGACGCTCATGCATACGCAGTCATCAGCGTGTCCGGCGGCAGAGAAGAAATGCAGTTTCAGTCTGCCGAGACTGAAACTTGAATCATCTTCAACAGTAATATGCTGAAATCCGGCATCCGCACTGCGCCCGACAAACACCGGAACATTGAAACGTTCTCCGGCTTCGATGTGTCCGGCGACAAAGTCCGAGTGCATGTGAGTAAGAAAAACTCCGCACAACCGGATATTATGGTCAAAAATATACCGTTCATAACTGCCAAGCTCCCTGCCCGGATCGATCAGAAATCCGGCATCGCAGGAACTCAGCAGATAGGAATAAGCCGATAATACCCCAAGATGAAACTGAACCAGTTGTCCGCCGTCAAACAGGATCTCATGAGACACCTGCTGTCTCTTTTCCCCGGATAATTTGAACACTCCGTCAGCAACCAGAGAACAACACGATAAAATTTGCTGCTCCATATATTCTCCCTTCATAATATTTTCAGCCGTACCGCTGAATGCAATACGTCATCAGCTTACAATAGAAACTTATTCAAAAAAAAATCAAATCGTTTTGGAAATTTTTTTTATTATGCTATATTATGTGAACGATTTTTAAGGAGTTTTGAAGTTACCTGTTTTAACAAAAGGTTTTTTCAGATGAACAAATATTTCAAAGCAGTCAAAGCCAGACGTTATGCGCTACTGCTTTTCGTATCCCTTGCCGCACTTTACGCCTCATCTTATTTTCAGAGGACCGCAGTTCCCGGAACGATTTTCAATGCTCTGCAGAGCTCCTGCGGCCTTTCCGCTGAAGAGATTTCCGGACTCGGAGCATATATGGTCACGGTCTACGCATTTTTCCAGCTCATCGCCGGAGTCCTGGTAGATAAATACGGCGGCAGCCGGATCGTGATATGCGGCGGGATACCGTTCTGCACCGGAGTTCTGCTGTTCCCCATGTCACTGGGAAATCTGCCGCTGATGTATACGGCGCGGATACTTGTCGGAATAGGTTCAAGCGTAATGTATCTGAGTCTTCTGCGTGAAAGCGACCGTCTGTTCGGCAGAAAAAATTATGCGGTCATTCTCGGAATAATATATTTCATCGGTTATTCCGGCGGATTATGCGGCACCCTTCCCTTTGCAGCCCTTTGCCAGAAATACAGCTGGCAGAGTCTGCTGCTGTGGATCGGAATATTCTCAACATGTCTTTACCTGATTTTTCTGTATTGCTGTAAAAAGAATCCTCCGGCTCCGGTCGGAACGGGAAAATTTGAACTTTCCCGGCTTGTCATTATATTGAAAAATCCGTTGACCTGGATCAGTTGTTACTGTACATCGGTCAATTTTGCCTGTTACTTCATACTGCAGTCGGTATTCGGCATGAAGTTTCTTGAGGACGTGGCAAAAATGGCTCCGGCGCCGGCATCTGCGGTAATATTTTCCCTGACACTGATCTGCATGTTCACGCTGCTGGGCGGCGGAGTGATTTCCCGGCTTCTCAACAACCGCCGCAAACCGATAGTTCTGGTTTCGACCTCCATTGCGCTTGGATACAATCTGCTGATGCTGGCGGCGGTGTATTTCGGACTGCCTCCGTTTTTCTTTGCGCTTGCTTATTTTTTAAGTGCCTTTGCCTCCGGATCCAGCGGAACATTTGTGATCGTATCGCAGGAGGTGAACTCACCGGGGACCCAGACACAATCAGCGGCATTCATGAATATGTGCTGTTATCTTGCGGTCGCCATCGCATCGCTGCTGATAGGGAAACTGCTGGACAGCTTTGTTGATCCTGCGATATTCAGTTCAGGAGAAAAAGTCATTTATCCGGACAAGGCATATATGATTTTGTTCACCCTGCTGCTGATCCCGACCGGAATATCATTTATTCTCTCCCTGTTCATTCCTGAAACCAAAGGAAAATTCCTCATACAGGACTGACTTTTTCAGGATTTTAAACTTTTCAACTTGCATTTGCCATACTTTTCAAGTATATTAAACAAAATGCCATAGCGCACCCGTAGCTCAGCTGGATAGAGCGCTTGCCTCCGGAGCAAGAGGTCGTGGGTTCGAATCCCGCCGGGTGCGCCATTTTTTTGCTGCACACGCCTGATTCAAAAATCACAAAAAAGAAAAACCTAAAGCTTATGCAAATAAAATTTGTTACGCTTTAGCTTTTGCTTTTTTTTATCAGGGCAATAGGCATTGCCCGCGTGATTTTTGGGGCGGGATGCATTGCGCTTCTCGCCCTAAGGGCTCCGATGCTCATGCTCCTTCGCTGCGCTCGGTCGAATCCCGCCGGGTGCGCCATTTTTTTGCTGCACACGCCTGATTCAAAAATCTCAAAAATGAAAAACTTAAAGCTTATGCAAATAAAATTTGTTACGCTTTAGCTTTTGCTTTTTTTTATCAGGGCAATAGGTTAATCACAGAGCGCATTGCCCGCATAAAATCGTAAGTCAAAAATCGAAAAAACGGCGTTTTGTAAGTGTTTTGGCACAAAAGTAAGTGTTTCGGCACAAAAGTAAGTGTTTCGGCACAAGTTTTCCGGTTTTGTAAGTGCTTTGGCAAAGATAACCCGGCTGACATTCGTTGTGAACACCAGGTGGGCTTTTTCTTTACTTGATCTTGAAATAGCGGCGCTGTTCCTCCCAATCTTCCGGGAATCCTTTACGCAGTTTGGTAAACGTTATGTTTTTGGGTTCGCGACCATCGAGGATCAGATTGATGATGTCAGGAGCAAGCTGGACAGACCTATTCAATAAAGGAACTGGTGGCAGAAGCCATCGCTCAGGGCCTTTGGACGCCCGGAGCGGGCAAGACGCCGGATATGACGCTGTACGCCGCGATCCTGCGCGACATCGCCACAAAAGAGCATCCCAGGATCGTCCGGGCCGCTCAACGTGGAAGGTTCATTTACGCTGGAGAGTAATCATTAAAATCCCAATATTATGCTCCTGAGCAACATATAGCCAGCTTGAAAAAGACTTGTTTTATGCTATATTACGCTTGGAGCGTAATGGAGGTATTACCGATTATGAGTGCAAAGAAACAACCAATTTGTTATATCGTTGCCGGACCGAACGGTGCCGGTAAGACGACTTTTGCACTTCAATATCTCCCTAAAATCGTATCATGCAACAACTTCATCAATGCCGATGAGATCGCCAAAGGCGTGTCTCCGCTGAACTTTGAAGCCGGTCTGTTACAGGCAAGCAAGATTTTTTTGCAATCTCTGAATCAGAAACTTGAGAGCAAAGAAACTTTTGCCTTTGAAACAACACTTTCCGGGCGTTCATATTTAACACAGATACCGCAATGGCAGCAAGATGGATGGAAAGTTGTTTTGATCTATCTCTACATTCCCAGTGCTGAATTTTCAGCGTTCCGGGTGCA
>JAZSGR010000202.1:0-6101 GCA_045532825.1 Victivallaceae bacterium
CACGCTGCATCCACCGATCGCAGACAGAACCGTTTCTTGAGCTTGAAAAAAACATGCTGTGTGATATATTTTAATTGAGAAAAACATATCTGAATAAGGATAAAATATAAATTTTTCACAAAATTTCGGACATTATCCAAATATTATCTGTACTTATCCGTATTTATCCGTAAAAAACAAGGGGAATTTTTGCAGCAGCCCTTATTTTTGGTATGCGCGGCATGCGCATTGACTCGCCGGTGAAAGTCCGGCACAGACCTTGTCAGCAGAAACTGTCAGCAAAAGCCGGAGGTGTCCATCGTGAGGTGGAAGCAGCAGCCGGATCGATGATGACGGAACGCAGATATGATTTTGACTGCGCTTCGATGATCCGGATGGCTGAATGGAAAAATTTGAAAATCACCACTTGACTTTTTGCGGAACTGGTGATATATTCAAATATGTTGAACATATTTATCACTGGCTTGGGGATCATTTCTTATGGCGACCTTGGTTGACGACATCGAAAACCGGTTTTTACAGTATTTCAGAGAGAAACGTTTTACGGTAGGGGATATCCTTCCCCGTGAGGTCGAGCTTTCACAGGATCTGCATGTCAGCCGTCATATCGTCCGCGAGGGTATCAGCCGTTTGAAGGCTATCGGGGTCGTGGAGGCGAAAAAACGCCGGGGAACGGTGATTTGCCGTCCGAGTCCGTTTATGGGATTTGAAAAAGTGGTTCATGCCGGACTCTATGACCGGCAGGATCAGGTGGATTACATGGAACTGCGTATTGCGATCGAGCTGGGAATGTGTCCATTCATCTTTGCACGCAAGACGCCTGAAAAAATTGCTGAACTCAAAAAATTTGCCGGAATTTCTCCTGAATCCATTTACGATGTGTCGTCAGAGGTTGATTTTCACACCTGCCTCATCGCTATTGCGGGCAATGCCGCTGTAAATGATTTCCGCCGTATCCTGCTGCTTGCAATGGAGTCTCTCGAAGGCAGAGTCAAGAAAATACCGCCGCCGTCACATCAGAAGATTTGTGAAACTCTTGAAACGGGAACTGCCAATGATTTCTATCAGGTCATGTATGAACATTTTACAAGTTATCTTCCCGGAAAGTAAAAAAGCAAAGCTGCCGGATGGCTTTTTTTGTGTCAACTGATATGTTGAACATATTTGCCGGATGGCGATGCTTGTCTTATATTTTTTTAAACAATAATATGTTGAACATATTGCAGAAAAAGAAGGATTTACAAAATGAGGAAAAAAGTTGTCAGTGCGACTGTAACTCCGCTGTTCGGGGACGGCAGTCTGGATAAAAAAGGTTTTCAGAACATCTTTGAACGGAATATCCGGCATGGACTTGATGGTATTTTTCTTTTCGGCTCGATGGGTGAATGGGGCAGTTTTTCTGAAAAATTCAAGGAAGAGGCTGTTGAGTTCGCTTCCGGCATAAATCAGAACCGTATGGAACTGATGGTCGGGATCAATGCGACCAGTCTGCCGCTGTCGCTTGCTATCATGAAAAGTTATCAGAGATATGATTTTTCAGCGTATGTTTTCATGCCTCCCGGCAACACCTCCCGTCTTGATCCGGTCCGCTCTGTGCTGAAGGTGCTGGATGCTGCGGATCGTCCTGTGTATCTGTATCACTGTCCGCCCAACAACGGCATCAATTTTTCACTCAATGATTTTGAAAAATTGATGAAACATCCCAATCTCAAGGGGATCAAGAATTCTTCATCAAACATGTGGCTGCGCCGGGAACTGCTGCTGATGCGCGAAGAAAAAGGATTTGATACTTTGCTTTTTGAAGGTCAGGAGTGGGCAGCGGATGAGGCACTTTATGCCGGTTGTGACGGTATGATCTGCGGAATGGGAGCCCTTTGTTCCAAAATGATGAAAAAACTTGCTTCCGCTGTTGACCGGGGAGATTTTGCAGCGGCAAGAGAGGCGCAGAATAATATGATCAGGGTTTTCCACGGCGTTTACGGCATTGATATTTCCAACTGCTGGAACGGACAGAAATATGCGCTGGTCAAACTGGGATTGATCTCCACCCCCTACACCATTGCGCAGGGAATGGAAAGTTTGACCGGTGAGGCAAAAAAACGCGTTGAAAACTGCATTGCCAAATACAAAAACGAACTCGACTGATATTACCACATAAAATAAACGACAAAGGGATCAAAAAATGATTTACGATCTCGGCAGTAAGCGTGAACTGTTTATCGATGATTTTTTCATTCAATCGCTTGAGGGCAATGTCCATCAGAAACTTCATCCGCTGATTCACGATGAAGTCATCTTTAAGCTGAATGAACCTCATGAAATCAGCAATACATCATCAAGTTACAACAGCATTGTTTATGACGGGAAACGCTATTTGCTGTATTACCGTGCGCATGCGATGCTGTCGACTCCGAAAGACCCGAAAGGCAACAGCAGATTCATCCTGTGCGTTGCAGAGATGACCGACGGCAAAAAATTCAAACGCTGTCAGGTAAATCTCTCCGACGAAGGATACAATGTCGTACTCGACAACAAAATGACCGATCATCTGGTCAAAAACGGTGCGACCAATCTCATCCCCGGGGTTGCAACTGTTTTCTATGATACCAATCCGGCATGTGCTGAAAACGAACGGTACAAACTCATTGCAACCAATGAAAAACCGGGACAACATATGATGTTTCTGTTTGTATCAGCCGATGGATTTGACTTCAAATTTAAATACGGTCCTTTTGAACTGTCACCAGACAGCGGTTATGACTCGCCCAATCAGGCATTTTTTGACCATGAAATCGGCAAATACCGCCTGTACCATCGCGGCTTCCGCAGCGACGGATTTACATGGAAACGCACAATCATGTGCCATACCACACCATTCTCAATTGAATAAAAGAGGTCTTTATGAATGTAATAGAAATGTTTTCTCTCAAGGGCAAAACAGCTCTTGTAACCGGAGCCGGTGACCGCATCGGCTACGGAGCGCAATGCGCAGAGGCTCTTTTTGAAGCGGGGGCGGAAGTTTATATCGCCTCAAGAAATCTTGACAAACTCAATGCTTTTGCCGTCGACCATCCGGGCATGAAAGTCATTCAACTCGATCTGGAGGATGAAACTCAAGTACGGAACATAATCCCGGAAATCATCGCAAAATCAGGCAAACTTGATATTCTCGTCAACAATGCCGTTGCCCGCACCGCACTGGCAAAATGGGATCTTGCCATGGCTGATTTTGACCGGAGTCTCCACGCCAACGCATCGGCACTTTTTCTTCTCACCCGCATTGCCGCAGAGGCTATGAAGTCAAACGGCGGCAGCATTATCAATATCGGCTCATACATGGGCATTCTCGGACTTGACCACGCAAATTATACCGGTACCGGGATGCAGACCGACAATATCGAATGGCCAAGTCCGGTATATCATTATGAAAAAGGCGGCATGCTCAATTTCACCCGCTGGGCAGCAAGCGTGCTGGGCAAATTCAATATCCGTGTCAACTGTGTAACTCTTATCGGACTTGATCCGCTTGAGGGGGAGCGTTCCCATTTTCAGCAGCAGCATGCGCAGAGAACTCTTTTGAAACGCTGCTGCGGGCACGAAGACTTGAAAGGCGGCATCGTGTATCTGGCAAGTCAGGCATCAAATTTTGTAACAGGTTCAAATCTGGTAATTGACGGAGGGTATTCTGCAATATGAATTATTCCAGACTTATGCTTGGTACGGTTCAGCTCGGCATGGACTACGGAGTTGCAAATTCCGCCGGCAAACCATCCTATGAAACAGCCAAAGCGATTTTTGAAGAAGCCTTTGACGGCGGGATCAACGCCCTCGATACTGCACCTGAATACGGCAGCAGCGAAGATGTCATCGGACAATCTTTGTATGAACTCGGTTTGTCGGACAAATTCAAAATAATCACCAAAATTCCCAAAATCCCCGCCGATACCGATCCTGAAAAATTTATCGAAAATTCTCTCTGCACTTCACTCAAACGCCTGAAAATGCAATCTCTTTCAGGAGCCTTGATCCATGTTGAAGAAGACGGCATCTATCTTGACATCCTCAAGAGTATGAAGCAAAAAGGACTGATTGAAAATGCTGGCATCTCTTTGAACACTCTGGCATACAAAGACAGCGGTAAAGATGCAGATATTCTGCAAGTTCCATGCAGTATTCTGGATCACCGTTTCGACCATTGTTTCAATCGCGCCGAATGTCATTGCTTCATACGCGGAGCTTATCTGCAGGGAATGCTGCTGATGGATGAAAAGAAAATTTTTGTCAAAGAGGTCATCCCGCTGCGCAGAAAACTTGAAGCTCTCGGGCTGCCGATGACCGAACTTTCTTTGCGTTATCTTTTCGCCAAGCCCGGCAGCAAAAGTGTGCTTGTCGGCGTGGAAAATCTCGAACAGCTGCGCGAAAATCTGCGCATTTCACAAATGCCGATGCTTGAAAAAGATATCATTGCGGAAATTGAAAAGATCGTTTTCCCGCCGCTCGAAGAAATCTGTGTATCTCCGTGGATGTGGCTAAAATACAAAGAACTTAATAACATAAAGGATTGAATTATGCTGCGTTATCAGGAAAATAATGAACTGCACCGCGATTTTCACGGCACGACCAATACTACGCTTGATTATATCGCAGAACATTACGGAGCAGATGCGCTCAAAAAGATTTTGCGGAAAACCGGGCATGATGTTTACAAGTCGATCAGGGAAAAACTGGCAAAAGGTGATGCCTCCGAACTGATAGAACACCTCAACTGGTTTTTTCACCGCGAAAACGGCAAATATCAGCTGACAGTCGATGAAAATGAGATCCGTTTTGAAGTTTTTGAGTGTCCGGCGCACCGGCATCTTGAGTTGCTGGGCATGAAGATCTCTCCTTACAGCTGTCTTCAGACAGAAGAGGTCAATGCCGGAATGTGCGAAGGTACACCGTGGGAAAGCTCCGTGGAAGTGCTGGGCGGCGGTCATTGCATCCAGATATTCAGAAAGAAGGTGGAAAAATGATTCCGAGCGACCACTTTGTACGTTTTTACAATGAGGTGTTCAAGTATCTTGATGACCGGAACGGACTTGAGGAATACTACCTGCATATCAGCCGTCATCAGGAATTTCACTGTCTTGAGGAGTTCCGCAGCAGAAAACTGCAGGGGGTATATGATTATTACGTAAAGATCCGCAAGGAGGAAAACTGCGGACTGGATATTGAATTCTGCGACGGCGGACTGAAATTGGATATGAAACGTTGTCCGAGTTTGAGCAAAGCCATTGACAACGATGCGGGAGTCTGCAGCAAATACTGTCTCCACTGTCCGGGCTGGACCATGCCGGTTTACACCGGGGCCGGTTTGTATAATGTTTCTGATCTTTATGCACTGGATGAACCCCGATGTACGATTTGGATCTTTGAAGATATTGAGTCTGCCCGGAAAAAATATGAGGAATTGGTCCGGAACGGTTCAACGGATATGATAAAGAAAAATTTTTGATACATCTGTAACCAACCCAAAGAGGAGTTTTAAAATAAATTTTTCACCTGTTGTCAAAGAAATCTGAAAAAATATTACCCAAAAAAAGGAGCGTTAAAATGTCCGACTTGAAAATCACAGAAAAGTTCAGCAGTTTCACTCTTGCAAAGTTGCCGGTAAGTAAAACTTGTCAAACAGATGTTTTTACCGCTGTTTCACCACGTGAAAATAACAACCTTCCTCATAATGCTTGCGAAGCAAGTGCTTCATGTTTGCCGCAGGCAAACGCTTCATGCAGCAACGCTGCGCTTCACACGGCGGAGCCGTGCTTCATTCGATCAACGTTCACGTTGATAAAGCTTCTGGTGGTGATTGCGATCATTGCCATACTCGCTGCGATGCTCATGCCTGCTTTGCAGCAGGCAAGGGAACGTGCCAAGGCGGTCAATTGTGTTTCTATGCGCAAACAGGTCGGAGTGTGGGTGTTCAGTTACACCGAATGTGCAGAGGAAAGAATGATGCCATGGCGTTGGGGCGGAAAGACCCAGACGGAACGCTGGTACAGTGCGTTGTATAATGCTAATATCACGAAATGGAACCGGCTTGATCAGTATTACGGATGTCC
>JAZSGR010000198.1:0-4194 GCA_045532825.1 Victivallaceae bacterium
TGCCCGCGATGCGCCACCGATCGCAGACAGAACCGTTTCTTGAGCTTGAAAAAAAACATGCTGTGTGATATATTTTAATTGAGAAAAACATATCTGAATAAGGATAAAATATAAATTTTTCACAAAATTTCGGACATTATCCTTTATTTACATTCTTGCAAACAGCTTCTGACGGTCCTGCATTGTATATGTTATCACTGCAGGCACTGATTTTCCGGAGTGTTCTCCTTGCGTGTTTGAAAAAACGTTTGAAAATGAGGGGTTTTGTGTGTATATTATCAAGTTGGATACAAAACTGTTCAAATATAGGAGATAAATATCATGACAGCAGCAGAACTGCGCCGGAAATACATCGAATTTTTCAAGAGCAAAGGTCATCAGGAGATCAAAAGCGCATCCCTGATCCCTGATAACGATCCCACCTGTCTTTTCACCACCGCCGGAATGCATCCGCTGGTGCCTTATCTTCAGGGAGCAAAACATCCCTCCGGAACCAGACTGACCGACTGTCAGAAATGTATCCGTACCGGTGATATCGACGAAGTCGGCGATCCCGTACATCTCACCTTCTTTGAAATGCTCGGCAACTGGTCGCTCGGCGATTATTTCAAGAAAGAAGCTATCGATTTCAGCTTTGAGTTCCTCACCGGTAAAGATAATCTCAATATTCCGGTCGATATGCTTGCCGTGACCGTGTTCGCCGGTGACGAAAATGCTCCGTTCGATGCCGAAGCTTTTGAGATCTGGAAGGGCCACGGCATCCCCGAGTGCCGTATCGCCAAACTGGGCAAAAAAGATAACTGGTGGGGACCCGCCGGAACCACCGGACCCTGCGGTCCGGATACCGAAATGTTCTACTGGACCGGTCCGAAACCGGCTCCGGAGACCTTCGATCCCTCCAACAAACTCTGGGTCGAGATCTGGAACGATGTGTTCATGCAGTACAACAAGACCGCCGACGGCAGTTTTGAGCCGCTCTCACAGCGCAACGTCGATACCGGTATGGGACTGGAACGCATCACCGCAGTGCTTCAGGGCAAGGCAAGCTGCTATGAAACCGAGATCTTCGCCTCCATTTTTGCCGCACTGGATAAGATCCGCGGTATTGAAACTCCGGCGGAACGCACCGCTTCGGAACGCATCATCGCCGATCATCTGCGCGCCGCCACCTTCATCATCGCCGACGGCATCACTCCCGGACGTGTCGATCAGCCCTACGTGCTGCGCCGTCTGATACGCCGTGCCATCCGCGAGGGCCGCAAGCTGGGTATCACCGGCAAACTTTTCACCAGTACCGTCGCACAGGTGGTCATCGAACAGTTCGGCGAATTTTATCCGGAACTTGCCGAACGACGCGAGGTCATCGTTTCTGAACTTGACCGCGAAGAAAAACAGTTCGGCATCACCCTCGAAAACGGTATCAAAGAATTCCAGAAACTGGTCGACCGCGTTCCCGCTTTCGTCGAACGCAAGGTGATCTCCGGCAAAAACGCCTTCAACCTTTATGAAACCTACGGATTTCCCATCGAACTTACCTGCGAAATGGCGAAAGAACAGAATTTCGCCGTCGATATGGCTGGTTATGAAGAGGCATATAAAAAGCATCAGGAAATGTCCCGTGCCGGAGCTGAACAGAAGTTCAAAGGCGGTCTTGCCGATCACTCGGAAGCAACTGCCCGTCTCCACACTGCGACCCACCTGCTTCAGGCGGCGCTCCGCAAAGTGCTGGGTGACCACGTGGAACAGAAGGGTTCCAATATCACCGCAGAACGTTTGAGATTCGATTTCTCCCATCCGGAAAAGATGACTCCGGAACAGATCGCAGAAGCGGAAAAGCTGGTCAATGAAGCGATTTCCCGCAACCTTGAGATCGTCTGCGAAGAAATGGATGTCGATAGTGCCAGAAGCCGCGGTGCGATGGGACTTTTCGGCAGCAAGTACGGCGAGATCGTCAAGGTCTACACCATGGGTGATGTCAGCTGCGAGATCTGCGGAGGACCTCACGCATCCAACACCGGTGACCTCAAGAGTTTCAAGATCCTCAAGGAAGAGAGTTCCAGCCGCGGTGTCCGCCGTATCAAAGCGGTCATCGGAGCGCAGTAATAAAAACTTTCTGCAGGAGAACACGCACGATGCAAAGCACAGATCTGCTGATTTCCCACCGGGACAATACCTACATTGTAAAAGTCACCGGACGGGCTGATTTTGAATACGCTGTTCCGCTGCGCAATATTGCCAAAAGCAGCGGCAGTATCAGCGGGATAGTGATAGATCTCGGTGCCTGCACCGCTATGGACAGCACCTTTATGGGAGTCCTCACCATGCTGGCGTTGAAAGGACGGCGCGAACAGACCGCGGTCGAACTTTACAATGCCGGAAGCGTTCTTCAGAAACTGCTCCGCGATCTCGGAGTGATAAAACTTTTCACCTTCAAAGAGGGCAGTGTGGATGTTTCTGCGGAAAATGCGGGAGTCAGTGAAAAAAGCGAACTTCTGACGACAGCGGAAACGGTATCCGAAGCGCACAAGGCACTGGTCGGAGCCGATTCCGCAAACAGTGAAAAATTCCGTGCCGTCATCGACTATGCCGACGCCGATGTGGAACGTTTGAAAAAAGAACAGAATAAGTAAACAGGCAAGGAGTGGTTATGCTTGGCAGATTGAAACTGGATCGTCCGCTTGCGGTTTTTGATATCGAAAGTACCGGAGTCGTTCCGCAGCGCGACCGGATCGTTGAGATAGCGGTCATCAAGATTTATCCCGACGGCAGAAAGCAGGAGACTGTGCGCCGCCTCAATCCCGGCATTCCCATTCCGCCCGGGGCAACCGCCATCCACGGTATCAGTGATGCTGACGTCGCCGATGCCCCCTCTTTTTCCGATATCGCGGAAAAACTTTTCAACTATCTTTCAGACTGTGATCTTGCCGGATACAACATAACCGGTTTCGATGTGCCGATACTTGAAGAGGAATTCAAACGTGCCGGATACACTTTCAAAGGCAGCGATCACAGGATCGTGGATGCCTACAATATCTTCTGCAAGCTCTATCCGCGTACCCTGACTGCCGCTTACAAGTTCTTCTGCGGCAAAGATCTTGATGATGCCCACAGTGCCGGAGCCGATACCGCCGCCACTCTTGAGGTGCTGCTCGGCGAAATGGAACGTCATCCGGAACTGCCGGAAAACGTTGACGGTCTTGCCGAATTCGGTGATCTTGCAGGTCCGGATGCCGTCGACCGCGCCCGACGCTTCAAATGGAGCGGAGACGAAGTGGTCGTCAACTTCGGCAAAAATGCCGGACGCACGCTGAAAGATCTGGCTGAAAACGATCCGGGATTTCTGCGCTGGATACTGCGCGGAGATTTTGCCGACGATGTCAAAGAGATCGCGTCCAACGCACTTATCGGCAAATTCCCCACCCGCAGCAATGGCTGAAAATAACAGAGAGCTGCTGCGGATCATTTCATTGCTGGATGATCCGGATGAAACTGTCGCCGTCAATGCCATGGCGGAATTGCTGGCGCGTGAAGATGAGCTCGGGGCACTTCCCGCCCTGTCGCAGGAAAGTAAAGATCCGCTCATGCGCCGCAGGATTCATCAGCTTCAGGCGGCACTTCTGCTCCGGCGCAGACGCAAATATTTTCTCACCCGGTTAATTGATCCGTCTCTGGATTTTTTCGATCTGCTTATCGATGTCCATCTGCAATGGTTCGATAACGACTCCCGTCCGGAGCTGGAAGCTCTGCTGGCTGCTACGGTGAGCAAAGCATTGAACGATCCTCCGGCAAGTCTTGAGGATCTCCGCAGTTTCATGCTCCGGGAAAATATCACAGCTGAAGCTGATACCACATTGAAACCTGAAAATTACTGTATCGGCAGCATCATTCAGGAACATGCCGGAGCTGCTTCTCTGCTCGCCGGATTTGCTTCTCACCTTGCAGCAGGGGCAAACGGCATATATGCCGCGCGGATCATGGATGATTTTGCTGTATGCGACAAACACGGCAATGTGATGATCCCGGTCCGCAACTGGCAGATTTCTACCGGGTATACCGCCGGAAATACCGAACCCTGGGAACTGCGTGACATACTGCGTTTTGCTTCTGCAAATTTATTCACCTCTGCGGTGAACAGCGACAGTTTCCGTTACGTTCTCACCATAGCCCAGGCACTTTCCGGAACCGGAGATGATT
>JAZSGR010000014.1:0-6361 GCA_045532825.1 Victivallaceae bacterium
AATCATCTCCGGTTCCGGAAAGTGCCTGGGCTATGGTGAGAACGTAACGGAAACTGTCGCTGTTCACCGCAGAGGTGAATAAATTTGCAGAAGCAAAACGCAGTATGTCACGCAGTTCCCAGGGTTCGGTATTTCCGGCGGGACATCCGGTGAAGATGCCAGCTGTGCGCAGGAACACTGCCAAACCCTCTTGAAACATCAGCAGACAAATCTGCCGCACAAGTATGGATTTGACAGTTGTTCTGCAAACCGGAACCCGCCGCCGATAACGCCTGTTTGTGCCAGAGATCAGCGCAAACGCAGCAGCACGTTTTCAAAAGTATGCAGTGTGATATCAACAGTTTTGCCGTTGAGCGGAGCTGTTATCCAGCTGCCGTCGGGCGCGAGCTGTTCCACGGTGGAAAACTCCAAACCGCCGCACAATCCGATCCCTTCCTGCGGATCAAAACTCAAATTGAACACCGCCAGCACAGTTGAACCATCGGCAAGTTTGAACTGTTTTGTCAAAATATGCTGATCGCAGTCAATATAAAGCGGGATTTTATCATTCAGCAGGGTTTCCAGCTGTTTTATCAAAAGCTGATTGACCCTGGGGTGATTGCATTTGCCTTGCAGAATCATTGCCGTGATCATTATCCTGCCGTCAAAAAGGATAGTTCCGGCTCCGGCATCCAGCGGTTTCGTATCATGGTGGAAACGCATATATAAACGCCGTGACAAAACCCTGCTCCGGTCGGAATCAGGTTCGCAATACCGGGTAATACCTGTTGGGGCAGGTATCACGGCACTGAAGCCGTCATGCCACCGTTCATAGCTGGTCCAGTATTTCACAGGAACGGTTTTTATTCCCAGTTCGGCGGCAAATCCGCGTTCAACCAGTTTCAGTGCGGTGAGCTGATCCATGAAAACTTTTCCGGAAAGCATTTTTCTGATCGTATCATCATCAAAAAAGCGCAGCATATCACTGCTCAGCATGACAACTGAATCGCCTGTATCTTCCACTCCGGCGCAGCGACCGGGGATACCGATATGACCGAGAGATTGGAACTGCCAGCAGTTTTTGTAATAACTGTCAGTGTATTTCAAAGGATGCCAGACCCGGCGCAGATCATCCCTTGAAGGCAGCGGAGTCACAAAACCTTGCGGTTTAGCGTTTCCGATCATATTTTCCACTACCGGATAAAAGTTTTTATATTTTGCCAGAACCTCATCATATTTACGTTCGGTCCGGACATCCGGGAATCTTAAATTGGTCAGCCACAGTTTAGCTCCATGCTCTCCGTTGAGTGCGGCAAGGGTGAGTTTTGAATGCAGAGATATTGCAGTTTTGCTGTAACGGTTATGCGGACAGGTATCTGCTTCATCAATCAAAGTGGCCATGCCACGCATAAAGCGGCTCAAAAACACGCTTTTGTAGTCAATAAAGGCAAACTCTCTTGCATCAAAAACGCCGTAATCTCCATTGCACAGGCGTATAAGCGGTTCGGTATTTCCGGCGAGAGCCAGAGCCAGATCCTGTTCGATGGGGAATTCGCCGCTGGCAGTACAGCATGCACAGCACAGACCGGGAGCGACTTCGTCGATGGCACCGCGGATGAATTTGGCAAGACCGACCATATTTTCTTTGCGGATATCTTCAAATCTCTGCATGACCGGATCACCGGGGGCGGCATCTTTTATTGCCCGGATCAATTCATCTGCAGTAAATTTCTTTTCAAGACCGGTGTTGAACTGCTCCATGTGACGGCTGCAGAAACATTCAAGTGCGTTACAGTTGATTTGCCTGAAATCATCATCGATCATCAGAAAATGCGGATGTTCCGCCGCGATGGTCCGGATGATATGCTGCAGATAATTACGGTAATCCGGATCAAGGATACAGCATCTGCCGGTTTCTGAACCATCACTGTTGACCACCTGCTGCCAGTTGACTCTTTTCATACTGTCAATCCGGTGTCCGATGATCGTCTGAAAAAGGACTCCTACTTTGATCGGAGTATCGTTCAAAGCATCCAGCATTATCCGCAGGGTGCGGCGGCAGTTTTCCAGTTTTTCTTCCAGCGGCTCTTCCTGCGGATGCAAAGTCATTGAAAGCATCGGCCGGGTGATCCCGCATTCGCGGTAGAGCCTTTTTGCTTCGGAAATCATGTGATCGGTTTGATCCGGAAAAACCGGAACAATGTTGAAAAAGTACATTTTTTTACCCCATTTTTATTGTCATCAGGTTACTCCGTACCTGTCTGTAGAAATATTATTTCTCTTTGTCTATGCCTAGATCAGAATTATTTTTTTCGCGCCATGCTGTCGGCGACATCGCAAAATTGCGGCGGAAACACTGGCTGAAATAAATTTGATTACTGAAACCGCTGCGCAGTGCGACTTCCTGGATCGCCATATTGGTAACAGACAGCAGATGACAGGCAAAATTGAGACGCTTTTTCAACAGATATTCTGCAGGCGTACTGTTTGCCTGATTCCAGAAACGGTACAACGTACGGTAACTCAAGGAAAATCTTTCACAAATATCATCCAGGGTTATCGGATCACGGTAATTGTTGTCTATGAAATTTTTCAACCGTTCACCCTGATCATTCCCACCTGTATTGACCCGATTTTCCAACAACACGGCAAGGGAAGTTTCTTCGATCAGCCGCAGGCATATACCATCCACCCGGTCGGCACTGCCGGAGATTTCAAGAGATTCAAGAACTTCAAAAAGTTCTTTTATCAACCTTGAAATCTCCGGAGTCATCGTGAAATCACCGCCTATCGGCTGAAATGACCGGCAAAAATTTTCTTCATGTTCCGGCAGTATGGTAACGATCAATTCATCATGCAATATCGGACGTATAGTGTGACTGTAATAACCTACCGGAAGATAGCTGAAATGCGGTTTATTACAAAACCGTGTCTGTCTGCTTTTACCGTCCCACATCTGCACTTCGCCAGGTTTATTGTACCATGACCAGCAGAAATGCGGCAGTTCCAATGTCCGGTTGCGGTTCCAAGTCACATTATCAGGATGCCAGGTAACACTGCGGACCTTAAAATTCCGTGTCAGCAGACGCGGAAGATTTGCAAGTGAAAAACATGAATATGACATGTCTGCGATACCAATTTTATTATTTTGTTTTAAGCCTCGGCGGCTGAACTGCCGCAGGAGCAAAGATACCATCTATGCCGCTTGTCTGCAGCTGAAAAGTCTTTTCCTCATCGATATTCTTGAATTCCAGAGTCCAGACTTCGCCGTTTTCGGTACCTTTCACATCAACGTATACCGGCTCATCCACAGACCTGGAAAAACGGACTGCGCCTTTACTGTCGCGGATAGTGATCTCAGACCCTGAACCGGAGCTGATCTTGATTGTTCCTGTCCGTTTTTTCACCGTAAAAGAAAGTTTTCCGCTTTTTCCCGGCACTATCAGATCTCTGCCGCGGCAGGGGGTGATTCCCCAGGCGGTGTTTGATGACAATTCCAACACTCCACCGCCGATGCGGCGGTATGAAGCGTACGCAAATCCTCTGGCCGGCATGGTGAATTCTAGCGTTACATCTGTACGGCTTTTGCCGATTCTGGTCGTTGCGATCTTCCTGCCGGTGTGATCGCAGAGAAAAAGCTCTTTCAGCCTGCTGGAAGCGCGGATAACTTTTGCATTGACCGTCACTTTGTCACCGGGTTTTCCGCTGCAGACAAACGTGAAATCTCCTCTGGTACGGATACTGCCGGTACCGGCTTTACCGCTGTTGGAAGCCACTTTCTTTACATTTGCCACAGTGGCAGTAAATTTTTTCAAGCGGCGTCTTTCCACTTCCTGATTGATTTCCGCAATACGACCCTGCAGATCATAAGCTGTCTGCTTTTTGCCATCGGTCAGAAAAATGGTACCGGTTATATTATCCAGTTTGGCATCGCCCCAGCTTTTGAAAGCAATGATCTTTCCGGGCACGGGGTTTTCGATCACCAGATTGTCAAAATGGATGTTGTTGATCGGAGCTCCGCGCATGTTCTTTATGGCAAAACGGATCGGATAAGAGTTTTTTCCAGGACGCACACGGCAGTTTTTGAACTTCACATTGACATTATGCTGATCGGAAAAACAAATTTCCGATCGGGCATTGTTTTCAAATATACAGTCTTCGTAAACGATATTGCCGCGCGGGGGAATGATTTTTTCTCTTCCGGCACGGTGCCAGCTGGTGCTCACCACAGTTCCGTTTTTGTTGTTTCCGCTTACCCGGCATCTGCGGAAAGTGATCGAAAGCGGTCTGCATTTACCTTCAATATAGGGAGTGTAAAGTTCCAGTCCGTTTCCTTGATTTCCGCTTACGATACAGTCTTCCAGCAAAATATTCACCAGGCGCAGATCGGACGGTTTGGAGTTGGGTTCAAAGTCGATCCCTGCCGCCGGAGCCGTTCCGGCAGTGTCAGAAAGTTCGCAGCGGCGGATCGTGACGTTTTCAGCAGAAATGATGCTTATTCCCTGACGGTGATGATCTTTTATTTTCAGATCTTCAAAAAGCATATCCTTGTTGTAATTTTTCTTATTGGTACCCAGATAAATACCGTCACCGCCGCTTGAAAGCAAGGTCAGATTTTTTATCACTACCCTTTCACAACCCTTGAAATTGAAAAGGTGACGCCATTCACTGAAATCGTATTTTGTCTGATCCTGATAATCCTTCTTACGCATTTTAAGTACGACGTTTCCTTCACCGCGGATCTCCAGATTTTCAACACTCATTCCGGAAAACAGCGCAGAACCGTCACTTTTGAACCTTCCGGCAGCGGCACTGAGCACCACCCCGTCACGGAAAATGATCTTCTGATTGCTGCGAAGCTTTATCGGTACAAATGTTATCAGCTCGTAACCCGGGTTGTCAACTATGACTTCCGCCGCACCGGAATCTATCGCCTTCTGCAAAGCAGTGCCGGCATTCGCCGCCGTCGGCTTGAATTGTGAAAGTTTCACCTGCACAGGCTTCGCATACAGCACTCCGGCAGACAACATCAATGCAAATAATATTTTCAGCATATTTTTCCCTTTTCTGTTTGAGTTTAATTTATGCCTTTGAGTTTATCTATGTATTCAAAGAAAAATCTTGCTTCTCCATTGGCTTCGGCAGGATCAGTACCTCTATAAAGCATTTCCACGCAATACCTTATGCTTTCAACATGTCCATCGTAAAACAATGCATTGTAGTCATTCGGATGCCATCTGCTGGCAAGTGCGCCATTGGGAGCAGGTGCAAGCGGTACTATCGGATATTGATTGTCTGCTCTGCCGATATAATGTATCTTCGAAAGATTGTCAGCATACATACTTACTTTACTGTTGCCGTCCGTCAGACGCAGACGGTTTTCACGGTACTGATTACGCATCATGTATGAAGAATAAACGTTGCCCCCGGCACCTGCGGCAGCTTTATCGATATTGCTCCAAAAACTTTTTTTCGGATATAACTGACTGCCGGGACAATAAAACGTTCCGGCGGTTACGAAGCGGAAATATGCCAGTTTTGCGGCTGTACGGTGTCCTTTTTCCTGAACAAGACTGAAACGATAGGCAGTCCGATACCATGTTATTGAAGTTGGCAGATAACCGTCAAAACTGTCGGCATATAATGTAAAACCATTGCCCATCTGCCGCAGATTGTTCACACAACCGGACAACTTTGCCTGCTCACGCGCATGCTGAAGCGCAGGCATCAATATCGCCGCCAATATCGCGATGATCGCAACAACAACAAGAAGTTCTATCAAGGTGAAGCTGTGCAGCTTCACCTGCCCGCGGGCAGGTGAAAATCTTCCTGCTGCCTTATTTTTTTCCAGGATATTCCGCATACGGTCACAGTAGAGATGATAAATTATCACCGGCAGCTTGATCAACGTAAAACGGATGACGTGGAGAAAGGAAATATTATTTTCACAGTCAAAGAAGTTTTTCCTTACTCTTCCCAACTCCATCTCCTCTCTCTTCTTCAAGAAAACCGAATAAGTTTTTACTGATGTACAATCGGAACCTGCCATAGTAGCCTCCTGTTTGAATGAATTTATCAGCTGATCTTACATTTTCTGCGACGATTATAACTTATCATCATAAAAATCTGGATGCAAACAGGAATTTTCGGCTGCTTTGATGAATTTATGTCTTTTTTTATTAAAAAAATAACCTCTGCAAAGGATACACTTTTTCAACTTCATCATGAATTTATTCAACAAATTCCGCCGGATGAAAGGGATATGGAAAAAATTCCAGTGCCGAATCATCTCCGGTTCCGGAAAGTGCCTGGGCTATGGTGAGAACGTAACGGAAACTGTCGCTGTTCACCGCAGAGGTGAATAAATTTGCAGAAGCAAAAC
>JAZSGR010000156.1:0-2865 GCA_045532825.1 Victivallaceae bacterium
GTTTGCTTCGCAAGTATTATAAGGACTGGTTTTATCTTCCTGCCCTCCATAGCCCGCAGGGCGGAGGAGGGTCAAGAAAAGCGAATTCTGTTTTGCTGACGCAAAACAAGAGTTATGTATAAAATGACGGCAGTGTTGTGAAGTGCCCACGAGAAGCTTCACCTGCCCATGAGCAGGTGAATATCTCTTTTCAGAGTCATCTGTACGATTGCAGCAGAGATGTGATCTTTTCATCAGAAGCTCGATAAGGGTGAAACGGCGTATAGAAATTCTGTTGCTGTTATCCATAACTTTCTCCATTATTTATTGAAGCACATCCGAACTGATATGCAATCCTTTGAAACGATATTTGTTTTTACCGGTTTTAACGGTATTTCCGTAACGTGAAACCAGATCATCAGCCCCCTCGACAGTGATCTCCGCCTCGGATCTATCCGGACCGAGAGCGGTTATCACCACCACGGTTTTACCGTTATTGCGGAAGGCACGCGCCTCGACCATGCTTCCGGATATCTGTTTTACGGTGACTGACGGAGCTTTATCATAAGAGAGGATATACGGAGTAAGATCGTTCAGCAGTCTGACCGACGGCACCACGTTATCCCACTGCATTTTGGATTTGCCCGGATCTTTCTTTTCAGAGAGATAGAATATCGGATGATACGCATAAAGAATATATCCCTGCACGCCGCGGATCGTTCCCTGAAGGATCATCGCCCGGATCTCCTCCGCAGTCGGATATCTGCGGTGCGGATCGACATTGCGAAATGAACTCCAGCTGAATATCTGCGGCACCCACCACACCGGGATCCCGGTTTTATGCGCCAGCAGCAGTCCGTCGCGGCAAGATTTCATATTCTGACGCGGTCCGGGATTGCTGATATCGTGGTTGACCGGATAAATATCCGCCATAAGAATATCAGCGGTCGCGGCAAACTTGGGATAATTTCCGAACTTTTCCGTCAGCGCAAGAGTCGGATGAAGTTTATCCCGGCTGCTGACACGGTTGCGCAACTCGACCAGATGCGGAAGGTCGGTCACCGGATTTTCATCACTGCAGTACCACGCCAGCATGGCAGGATGATCCTTGGCAAGATCGATCACATAATTGCCGACCTCAACTTTGCCGCTGACATGGTCCAGCCGGTCTCTGGCATTGCCTTTGCCCGGAATCTGATTTTTGATGGCAAAGATGTAACGCAGTCCGGCACGGTGAACAGCATCCAGAGAGAGTTTGAGCCGTTTGGCATACGTTTTCTGTTTCGGAACATACAGAAATTCGGTGCCGAGCTGTTGGATACAGTTGAAACCGGCATCACGCACCCTTTTGAGAGCCTGCGGATCGCGCCAGGTTTCGGCAGTGCCCATGAAGATACCGATCGGCAGGAAACGTTTGCCGTTTTCGATCAGAAAACCCTCTTTGTCAAAGGTGATGCGGTTATCAGCAGTACGGGAGTAGAACGGACTTTCATAACGGGCTACGATCGCTTTCTCTTTTTCATTGAGCAGAAGCAGTTTCACATCGACTTTACCCGGCGCAAATTTGCCGAAATCGTATTCCACGGTGCCGTCTTCACCGATATCCAGCAGTTTTTTTCTGCCGCCTGCTTCAGCGTAGATTTTCAGATCTTTTCTGTCGGTTTTGCCATCGGGAACTGCCTTTATCAGGAGTTTGCCATCCTGATCGAAGGTTAGTTTTTTGGGTTCCAACGGATAGATGACGGCGGCGGGGACTCCCAGCTGTTCGATCTTGACATTATCGAACCAGAGTTTTCCGGTACGTCCGGCACGCATAAAAAGCTCCACCACGCCGTAGGAGGTTTCCGGGGGAGTCTGGAACACCAGACGCATGGTTCCCCAGTCCTTAAGATTATCCTGCGGACGCTTGGCAACGAATGCACCCTTGAAATATTTACCGTTTTTGTTGAAAAAACGTATGCAGCTGAGTTCCATGATCTTCTGCGGATGCGATGCCATTTCAGAACGGTAATCCACTTTAAATTCATAATAGGTATCCGGTTCCAGCTTGACCTTCTTGCGTGCGATCGGATTTCGTTTCACGTCGTTTCTGACAAGCATCAATCCGCTGGTACCGTATACGCCGTCGCGTTCAACGATCTTAAATTCCCGGGGGAAGGTCCACCCTGCCGGTTTACTGTTGAAAGTTTCAAGCAGTACCGGTTCGGTAAATTTTGCCGTCGTATAATCTTTGTACTTGCTCAAATCGACATCAGCAGCAAGCATAAACGGCACAGCAAAGGCAAACAAAAATGTTTTCACATACCCCATAATATTCTCCTTATGTTTTGAGGCAACTGCAAGTTATCCTGTGATTTTCTGACGGATTACACTTATTATTATATCCCGGATGATTGCAAAAAACAACCACTTTCATGTTTGCGTTTTGTGATATTTGTTACACCTTTCATTTTCACATAAAGTCATCTGACTGAAAAAATTTTGCTTAAAAAAAACATGCTGTGTGATATATTTTGTTTGAGGGAAACATATCTGAATAAGATAAAATATAAATTTTTTACAAAATTTGGGACAGTAACCATTGATAACGAGCTCTTGAAAATGATCGAACAGCATTTGGGTTATTCGGATATTCCGCTGAATAAAATCTCCGCTCAGCTGCATTTTTCATCGATATACGCCTTTTCCCGTTATTACCGGCAGCACCGGGAAATATCACTCTCGGAGTTCAGGCGCAAAAAAAGCAGTTTTGAAAATTCCGATTTACCAGATACGTTCCGGAATACCCAATAAACGGGATATCTTATTTCTCGTAATGTGATTTGGATGATTTCCATTCACTTTGTTTTTAGTAAATCCGACGGCAAAACCGGTCACTTTATCAGC
>JAZSGR010000193.1:0-23303 GCA_045532825.1 Victivallaceae bacterium
ACGCCGTGACAAGGCATACAAACTTGCCAGAACCAACGATCCGGATGCAAAATTTGAATACGAAACCATTCTGGATATATGCAGGCAGCTTGCCGACGGCAAAATACCGGAGTATGACAAAGATAACGAAAAAGTCGCAAAGATCGTGGACTCTCTGGAAATGCTCACTTTAAAACCATCATTCGTCTGTGCCAACATCGGCGAAGATCAGCTTGACTGCATCGAAGATGATCCCAAATTCAAAAAACTGAAAGCCTTTGCCGCCGAACGCGGGATGGAGGTCATTCCGGTCTGTGCCAAACTTGAAGATGAATTGAGCCGTCTTGATCCGGAAGAGGCGAAGAGCTTCATGGAAGATATGGGTATAAAATCCTCCGGACTTGACCGTGTCATCCAGACCGGCTACCGTCTGCTCAATTATATCACCTTCTTCACCGCAGGTCCCATGGAGTCCCGTGCCTGGACAGTCATCAACGGCGCAAAAGCTCCCGAAGCCGCCGGCAAGATCCATACCGATCTCCAGCGCGGATTTATCCGTATGGAAACGGTGTCATACGATGATATGGTCTCCTGCGGCGGATGGAACGCGGCACAGACTGCCGGAAAGCTCCGCATCGAAGGCAAAGATTACGTGGTTCAGGACGGCGACGTCATCCACGTCCGTTTCTCGGTGTAAAAATGAGATCCGCCGGATTCCTGTTTTCAGCGGCGCTGCTGCTTATCGCCGGATGCCGCACCGCAGATGAGAAACTTGCTGCATGCCTTGACCGTGACCTTTTCTGGGAGGGCAGGGGAACTCAACGGCAACTTATGACTGACCGGATCATATCCGGTGAAACTGAAACGTGGAAGCGCGATCTGTTTTCCGGTGACAGGAAAAAACAGGATGAAGCAAGAGAGAACCTCAAGCGGTTGTTTGAACTTATAGAGTTCGGTAAAAACTGGCAGGTGCCGGAATATGAACTTTCTCCGGCATTTGCCGCCAAAGCTCCGGTGATCGACGGCAGGATCTCCAAAGAGGAGTGGAAAAAAACCGTGGAGATCCCCGGTTCGTGCCGCGCCGGACGCAAACGCCGCAATTTTGACGGTTCCCGTCTGCTTTTCAAATACGATAAAAACATGCTGTATATTGCGGCATACGTTCCCCTGCCGGATACTGAAAATGGTGAACGCAGGATTTCTCCGGACGATCACCTGCTGATCTATTTTGACACTCCCGGCGGTACTGCTCCGCGCTACACTGAATTTGTTCTGTTTCCGGAAAAAGGTCAGCCGCAGATCTCACTGTGGACATACTGCGGTAACGGCAGCAGTGAAAAACTTGCAGATATTGCGGATTCCGGTATCATTGCTGCAACAGCTGAAACCAAATACGGCTACACGGTGGAAGCGGCGATTCCGCGCACACTGCTGCGGACCGACAGACGGGGATGCTGCCGGATAGGATTGCTCCGTTGGGATACTGCTCTTCAGGATTACCGCACTCCTGCCGCCATACCGTATCACGGACACGATATTTTCAACCGGATAAATCTGCGGCTTCAATAACGGTAATCAGCCAGTTTGGAGTGCATAAAACTGCGGATGAGTCTGCCGTGCGCCCTGATACCGTATGCGGCAGGTTCAACGGCATTGATGAACATGGTCCTATCCACCATTCCATCCGGCAGTGCCGTATAGGTGGCGGCGGCTCCGAAATAATTACGGATACTGCCCCAGTTTTCTTCGAAATCATCAATGGTACGGGCATTGTTCAAACCGACCGCCAGCATTTTAAGTGCATCATAGCTCATCGTTTCACAGCTGCCCGGTTCATGAAAGTGTTTCTGACGGAATCCTGCACGGAAGTCACGAAATTCTCCGGACGGGTTTTCCGGAGAGAAAAATGAAACATAAACGCAATCCCCCGGTTGTTTCAGACTGTCCATACCATTGAAAAATGCCGGATCATCCCAGGCATCCAGACCGCATACCGTACCGGAGTATCCGCGCTCACGCAAAAATCTGACCATTTCAGCGGCTCTTGCTCCGCGCGCAGGAATAACGATCGCCTGCGGTCCGGTGATGACAGCATCGTTGAGAGCTTTGCGGAAATCATTCCCTTTGTATTCCGGCATACAGGTAACGGTACCGCCGAGTTCTCTGAACGCATCTGCCGTCTCGCGGGCGGTATTGCGTTCGTACACCGCATCCGGATCAGCATCGACCAGCACACTTATACGCAGCATCTGGCGCCAGTACCACAGATAGGCACTCAACGCCTCCGCCTGCTGCTTGTCGGTGTAGGCATTGCGGACAATAAAACGATTATCTTCATCACATGATGCAGTCGCCATTGCCACGACCGAGGGTATTTTGTATTCTTTTGCCAGAGGAGCGACAGCATTGAATTCCTCCGTGGAGTATCCGGCTATAACTCCTGCGGCACCGGCGCAAGCGGCGGCACGGAACGCTTCTGCGGCACCGGATGCACTTCCTGCAGAGTCAAATGCCATCACCTTGACCTGACGGTTGCTGATACCGCGGCGGTTATTGAGTTCGTATTCCGCAAAACGCAGTCCGTTGAGCATTCTTTCCCCGTACACAGCGTACTTGCCGGTAAGCGGCAGAACAGCTCCGATGATGACATGACTGCCGCTCCTGATATTATTGTCAAGAATACTTTCCGGAGCAGTACAGCCGCAGAAGCTCACCGCAGATACCGCAGCAGACAGCAATACAGTCAGGTGAAAAAACTTTTTCATTGTCCGTCATCTCCGTCAGCCATTGCCCCCAGAGCCTTGAGCTTGGGATCTCCGGGCATGATGCCGCGTTCCGTAGTGCGGATAAAGTCGACAAAATGAAGAATATCCGGATTATCCGGATTATCAGCAAGGATCTCTTCAATGGCATTGGTAGAATTCAAACCGCGGAAGAAAAAGGTCTTTACCGCGCGGCGGATGGCGAAACGTCTGGCATTGTCAAATCCGGCACGGCGCAGACCGACGACATTCGGCCCGCAGACACATTCATTTTCAGCCAGCATGCAGTAGGGCGGTATGTCCTGACGGATAATGGTCCTTGCCCCGATCATGGCAAGAGAACCGATACGGCAGAACTGATGAACCAGAACATGTCCGGAAATGACCGCACCGTCTCCGATGACGACATGTCCGGAAAACGCCGTCTGATTGGCGACCGTGACCCGGTTGCCGATACATCCGTCGTGACCGACATGGACGAATGCCATGAGCAGAGTATGATCTCCTACCGAAGTGAGACGTCCTTCAAAAGGCGAACGGTGTATCGTGACATACTCTCTTATCGTGGTATCGCTGCCGATCTTCGTCGGAGCATAAGTCCCCTCGGTGAAACGGTGGTCCTGCGGATCATCACCGACCAGGGCACCGAAATATATCCGGCTGCGGTCGCCTATGGTGGTCCATCTGCCGATCTTGACGTGCCCGTCGATCCAGCAGTTGTCGCCGATAACACAATCCGGACCGATGATGCTGTACGGTCCGACGTGGACATCACGTCCGATCTTGACTCCGGGGGCAATGACCGCAGTGGGATGGATAGCCATAGCATGCTCCGTTTTTTATCAGGAAACGATTGTTCCGTAATTGGTGTCACCGGCAAGCACGCCTTCAAGCGCACCGGGTTCGGCGAAATCAAACACGATTATCGGCAGATCATTATCCCGGCAGAGCGAGAACGCCGCGGCATCCATAACTTTGAGATCAAGTTCCAGAGCCCGGTCGAAGGAGAGTGTATCGAAACGCTCTGCATCAGGATACTTTTTGGGATCTGCCGAATAAATACCATCGACCTTGGTCGCTTTGAGTACGGCATCACATTCTGTTTCGACCGCACGCAGTGCCGATGCAGTATCAGTGGTGAAATAGGGATTGCCGGTACCGCCGGCAAATATCACCAGCTGTCCGGAAGAAAGTGCCTTGCGTGCCTCTTCAGCACTGTAACGCGGAAGCATTCCATCCACACCGAAGGCACTCTGGATCAATGCCGAAACACCAGCCATACGGAAATGTTCCTGAAGGGCGATAGCGTTCATCATAGTGGCAAGCATGCCCATGTGATCGGCTCTGACCCGGTCCATACCGCCGCTGCTTCCGGCAAGTCCGCGCCACAGGTTTCCGGCACCGACGACCAGCGCAACTTCCACGCCCTGATCCAGAACTGCTTTGATGCGGTTGACGATCACATTGATCGCTTCCGACTTGTAACCATGCTCAAGATCACCTTTCAAGGCTTCACCGCTGAGTTTGAGCAACACACGGTTGAAACGGAACTGACTCATTTTTCATCCCCCTGGAATATAACAGTCTGCACGGTACAGTCCTTTTGCATCGTGCAGCAGTTTTGTTGTATCAGGATGATCCGGCACTCCGGATCATCTCCACCTGTACAATATAACACTGAAATCTGTTTTTAGCAACAAAATCCGCCGTATAATCCTGATAAATCAGCCGTTTCAGCGGATAAAATTGGTTCTGACAGCATCTTCCCTGACCGGCAGAGCCACTCCGGCAGCTTTCGCGGCGGCAAGACACTTCAGAAAATACGCCATGTTTCTGCCGAGAGTACGCATGATCTGCATGCCCTCCATATCCTGATGCACGTCATCCGGAGAAGAGCCGTGGACCATATTCCAGTACTGCGAGGATACGACCGGCATCTGGCTTAACATAAAATATTTGTTGAGCTGATCCAGCGTTGCCGTAGTGCCTGCCCTGCGTGCAGAGACCACTGCGGCTGCAGGTTTCAGATAAAAATGTCTGCCGCCGGAGAAAAACAGACGGTCAAGAAACGCAGTAAGCGAACCGTTTGCCGAGGCATAATAAACCGGAGACCCGACGATCAGTGCATCACAGCCGGCAGCAATATCGATACAGGCATTCACCGAATCATCAAAAATACATTTTCCTTCCTTGCGGCACATTCCGCAGGCGGTGCATCCGGCGATCGGATCAGTGCCGATATGGAAAAACTCACTGCCGATACCCTCTTTTTCGAGGGCACCGGCAACTTCTGCAAGCGCAGTGTAAGTGCAGCCGTTCTCATGCGGACTGCCGTTTATCATCAAAACTTTCATAATACTCCTTTGCGATCATCTTCTGCCGCGGTGATGATGGCCGTGCCGCGGCGGCGGTGCCGGAGTATAATGATATCTGCGCGGCGGCGGAGGCGGTGCGACTACTACCGGCGGAGGCGGTGCAACCACTACCGGCGGAGGAGGCGCAACCACTACCGGCGGAGGAGGAGGCGGTGCAACCACTACCGGCGGAGGCGGAGGAGGCGCAACCACAGCAGGAGCCGGCTGGACGACCACAGCAGGAGCCGGCTGAACGACTACTGCCGGACGGGGATTTACAGCAGCATTCAATGTATTCAGGCTGGCACCCACGAGATTGACGATATCAGTGGCAAGCCTGACTCCGCTGTCTTTCTTGTGATGATGTTTGTGAGGCGGCGGACCTGCCATTACAGCAGCGGCACAAATTGCGAACACCCCGGTCAATAATATTTTTTTCATTTTACGATCCCCCTTTTTTTAACGATGCCATACCCCGGACACCGCCTTTTTTACATTTTCAGATCTTGTACAGCATCATCTGCTGTATCTTTTCTGCCCCCTTAACGCAAAAAATATTAAGGATATTTTAATTATTTTAAAAATTTAACTGTTTTTTGTCAACTGCTGTCTGCAGTACGCCGCTCTGAACACATCCCTGTCAGCAGAAGACAGTACTCTACCTGCGTTTTTCTGGAGATGAGCCGGATGTATCGTCAGAAACATTTCATTGACCCGGTGAATATCCACATGATTGAAAAGCCCCATATCCACTCCGATACGCAGTCCTGAAAGGCAGTTGAGAGCTTCACTGGTGCTCAATTTATAGCTGTGTCGCAGGATTCCGTAAGATCTGCCGACATGATCAAGCAGAGAAGCCTGATCTCTTTCAAGCAGCTGGGTACGGGCGGCTTTTTCATGAGTTATCAGCTGCCGTATGACCTGCGAGAGTTTTTCGATGATGCCGCTTTCGGTGTCACCGAGAGTCACCTGGTTGGAGACCTGGAACAGATTGCCCTGATTTTCCGATCCTTCCCCGAAAATACCGCGGACAGCCAGATTGAGTTTGTTTATTCCGTGTATCGTGGCACCGATCCTGCCGGTCATGACCAATCCGGGCAGGTGAAGCATGACCGAAGCCCGCATACCGGTACCGACGTTGGTCGGACAGCAGGTAAGATACCCCAGCTGCTTATCAAAGGCAAAATCCAGATGCTCAGCCAATTCATTATCCAGCACATCGATCTCTTTCCAGACCTTATCCAGCTGAAATCCGGGGGCAAGCACCTGCATGCGGAGCTGATCTTCCTCATTTATCATGATCGAACATGATTCATCCCCTTTGACCAGAAGTCTGCCGTGCTCAGGATGTTCGATGAATTCTTTACTGGCAAGACGGCGTTCCTTGAGTATCTCGCGGTCGATCACCGAAAGTTTTTCCATATCAAAGGAGAAACACTCCGGACAGCCGAATGCCTCCGATGATCCGGAAGCGGAACTCACCAGTTCACAGATCTCGGCAAGCTGCTCCGGCTCTGCCGCGCAAGGGAAGGGATAACCGCGCAGATTGCGCGCAAGACGTATACGGCTGGATATGGCGATATCCACATCCGGACCGGTATCAGCAAGAAAACTCACCGGACTGCTGAGCAGACATTTTACAGAGTCACTGTTCATTTTCTGCCTCCGCATGTTCCAGCATCCCGAGTTTTCTGTTCAAATCATTCAATTTATCGCGGCACACTGCGGCAAGTTCATATTCTTCGCGGCTGACCAGAACGGCAAGTTCCTTTTTGGCTCTGGCGATCTCTATACGCAGAGCTGCCGCATTGAGCAGCGGATCTTTCAATCCGGGCTGTTTACCGATATGCACCTGACCGCGCTGGATGCGTTTCAGTGCATCGCGTATCACAGGTTCAAACGTTTTGTAACATTCAGGACAACCGAGTTTGCCGTTGAAACGCTGCAGTTTTTCCATATTCCATGAGCACACCGGGCAGCTGATGCCGGAGTCAGGTATATTTTCATTCTGTTCAGGGATCGTATCCGGAGAAAGCTTGCCGAATTCACCTATGTTGAACAATACTTCAGCAAGATTGAAACCCAATGCGCCGAGCACGCCTTTATCTTCTTTTTCTTTTGCACAATCGGCGCACAGATGCATTGATTCTATTTTACCGCCCGAGACTTTTTTGACGTGGATCGTCGCCTCTTTTTTCTTGCATTTATCACAAAGCATCCGTGCATCCTTTCCATTCGATGCCGCCGCAGTCCGGTGAACCGGAAGCATCTTCTGTTATTCACATGGGAATATACATCATTTACGGCATTTCTTCAAGCGAAAAATCTGCTGTTTTTGAGTGCGGCGGCAGTTTTTTGCATTTTTTTCCGTCCCATGCGTGGAAACTACTCATTTATCCTGGCATTTTCCAGTCTCAGGGCTTCGACCTCATCGGCGGCAAGCATCCACTTTTCCTCTGTCTCTTCAAGGACTTTTTCCAGATCGGCCAGTTCTTTTTTCAGAGCGGCGAAATCCAGTTTCATTCCGCTGGAAAGTTTGGCGATGAGGACTTTTTTCTTTTCGGAATCCTCATCAAGTTTCTTTTCAAGGGCGGCCAGGCGGTCTTTGGCTTTTTTATACTGCCCGGAGATCGCCTGTCTTGCCTGGGCACGGGCGCGGCGGCGGTCACGGGCAAGATTGCCGCCCTGTCCGGCGGAAACGGGAGCAGATGCTCCGGCTTCTGAAGAAGCACCGCTCTGACCGGATTTTTCCAGATAATAATCGTAATCACCGAAATACTTTTTCACTTTTCCGTTTTCAAGTGCGATGATGGTTTCAGCGACACCGCGGACAAATTCAATATCGTGACTGACAAAACAAACTGTTCCCGGAAACTCTTTCAGAGCATTCTGCAGCAGTTCACGCGCCGCCACATCCAGATGAGTGGTCGGTTCATCCAGCACCAGCAGATTGGGGGGATTTACGAAAATACGGGCAAACTGCACCCTGATCTTTTCACCGCCGGAAAGCACTTTGCACAACTTCGATGAAGCATCTCCGGAAAACCCGAAAGATCCCAGTACATTCATCAGAGAAGCGGTCGAAGCTCCGGCAGGGAGTGCCTGTTTTACAGCATCGTACACGCTCATCCCGTCAGCGTCGAGGTCTCCGAATTCCTGCGCCTGATAACCGATGATGCTGTGATGGCCCAATACCACCTGTCCGTTCACCGGTTTGAGTTTACCGATAAGAAGCTTCAGCAAAGTAGTCTTGCCGAGACCGTTGTAACCGATGAACGCGCACTTGCTCCCGGCATCGACAGCAAGATCAACACCGCTGAACAGGATTTTTTCCGGCTCATACCCGAAAGCCAGATCTTCAAAGCGGAAAGCCTCGATACCTCCGGGAGGCGGAGCCGGGAAACGGATGACGCCGCGGTATTCCAGAGAATCCGGCAGAGTGACGTCTTCGATCTTATCCAGCTTTTTCTGCATGCTTTTTGCCAGAGCGGCTTTGGTGCTTTTGGCGCGGAAACGGTCGATGACCCGTTCCATCTGCTCTTTTTTGCGGTCGGTATTTTTCTTCGCAGCCTCCAGCATTTTCTGCCGGTTGTCCCGTTCGGTGCGGTAGAAATCGTAACTGCCGGGATAACGGGTCACACTTCCGGCATTGACTTCAAGGGTGACGCCGGTAAGTTTACGCAGCAGAAAACGGTCATGTGAGATCAGAAGCAGAGTTCCGGGGAAATTGGCAAGAAACCGGCACAGCCACTCCACTGCCGGAACGTCAAGATAGTTTGACGGTTCATCCAGCAGCAGGATATCCGGATGCGAGATCAGCACCCGCGCCAGAGCCGCCCTCATCTGCCAGCCGCCGGAAAACTCTCCCAGCGGACGGTCAAAACTTGCCACCGGAAAGCCCAGACTGGAAAGAGCCTGCTGCGCTTCAAGATCCAGCCGGTATGCCCCCAGATGTTCGATCACCGTCTGAAGTCTGCCGTGTTCGCGGAGCATGGAATCAAGTTCATCATCGCTGCAGTTCCCCTCTGCGAGCAGAGTTTCAAGTTCTGCCAGCCGCTCATTGCAGGTATTGAGTTCCGGAATGGCATCGGAAGTGAACTCAAGAAGAGTTCTCCCCGCATCTGCACTGTCGATATGCTGGCGCATGATACCGAGGCGGTGATCGCGCGGAATGATGATATTGCCGGAATCCTGCTGGATACTGCCGGTTATCATTCCGAAAAGCGTACTTTTGCCGGCGCCGTTGGGACCGACGACTCCGGCACGTTCACCGTGATTTACCCGGAACGAAACATTCCGGAGGATGTATTCTCCGGAATAACTCTTTGAAACATTCTGAAAATCTATCATCGTATAAAACTGTTTTGGGCGGAATGGACAGAAGCTCCGTCTGCACTGTTCAAAAAATGATTACAATACTCATTCCTGCCGTGTTACTGCATATCAGGTTTTACCACATATCTGAATCCGATATCGTTTTCACCGGAAACCGTAAACTGGACTCCGCGCATACTGACCGCCATGCCGGATGTCATGAAAGAACCGCCGACCACATGATGTGTTTTGCCGCTGGAATCCTCAAGCATTTCACGCACATTGCCGAAAGCATTGACCACGCCGTATGCGGAAACATCCGGAGATTTTTCAGCAGCATGCGCACCTGCCTGATAGCGTTCTGCGGTCTTCTCTGAATAAAAGATGCTGCGCGAAATATTTTTATCCACATCAAAACAGAACGCCGACTTGCGCCACTGGGCAAGTGTCGGCAGTCTGACCTCTTTACCGAGTTTTCTGCCGAGATAACGGCAGTAGGCGACAGCCGAAGATGCGGAAATGCCGGTCACCGGATGTTTAATATTGTAAGGCGGACGCAATTTGCCGTTTTGATCCCACACCGGCGTAAGCACACCGCTGCTGCCTGTTGAGGTGACTGCCGTATGACGTGAGCGTTCATTTTCCGGCAGAGATCTCCAGAATTCCAGATATTCCCCTATCGAAACTTCGTATTTGGAGATCATGAACGGCGGCAGTTCCCCCCCGCCGGTGGAATGGACCGGATCATTGACCGGTATCTCTCCTGATCCGATATAGCACATGCCGGATGGAACTTTTACCGGACTGCCGGGGGAAAGCGTCACACTTTTACCCGGAAGTATCCGGAACGGGAAGAAAAACTCCCCCCTCTGCGGATCGGAAAACCGGACCGTATAATCTCCGGCAGACAGCTGAAGATCATCCGCAGTGCCGGCTGACGTATCATAACCGGAACCGCCATTTTCCTTTATACTGATCTGCCAATTTGAGTTTTCCGGCAGTTCGATCTTCAGAAATCCTCTTTCCGCCTCGGTCAGACTGATGAGACGCAGCAGTTCCGGATCATTTTCAAGCACTTTTATAAACAGTCTGCCCCAGCGTTTGCGGTAATTCATGACAGTCTCCTGAAGCAGTTGTATCTCACCGAGTTCACGGTAAACGGTGACCGTATTGCGGAAGATCTCCCGGGCAAGTATCAAACGCGGAGAACGCACGTCATTGCCGGCGTGCGGCAGCTGATAAAGCGATGCAAGTGCCATGGAGTAGGAGTTTGCCATAAGTGCGGTATACTTGCCGGTCTCCCGGAAAAGTCTGAATCGTTCCTGATATCCGAGAGCGGAAGCATTTTTCAATTTGCGGAAACTGTTTCCGGCAGCAATTCCGTAATCAAAAGCCATGGCTGCATTGACTTCAGCCACCCGCAGACGGGATTTCATTTCCACCTCATCCTGCATCATGGTATAGGCTTTGAACCCGAGGATACCAAGTCCGAGAGCGGTCAGGGTGACCGGGATCAGCGGATGACGTCCGATCCACTTGCCCAGATGATAAAACGGAGAAGGTGAATAGGCTCTGACCGGATAACCGTCGAGATAATTCTGAAGTTCATTTACCATGATACTTACGTTCCGGTAACGCTTTCCGGGATCTTTATTCATCGCCTTGCGGCAGATAGCTTCAAGTTCTCTTGGCACCGGCTGCTTCTTGGGAGCTATGCGGCGCGGAGCCTGAAAACGCCCGCGCACCACCTGACGGATGATCTCTTCACGCGGCTGATCGGTATCATACGGTGCGGCGCGCCAGGTGAGAATGGAGTAAAGGATGGTCCCGAGAGCGTAGACTTCAGAGCGTTCTGTGAGATTTTTTTCAGCTCCGGTCAGGTGCTCCGGAGCCATAAAGACCGGAGTTCCGCCGATGGGTGCATCGGCATTGGCGGTCATAGTCTGTTCAAAATGCAGTTCCTCCGGAGTTTCCAGACGGATCTTGCGCCGTCCCTCGAAGGTATCGAATTCAGGACGGTAACGCGCCATGCCCCAATCCATGACCAGAACTTCACCGAATTCCCCGATCATGATATTTCCCGGCTTCAGGTCTCCGTGAAAGATGCCGTTACGGTTGGCGAATGCCACTCCGTTGCAGGCGGAAATAAAGATATTGACCAGCCGCCGCAGCGTATATTTCCGGCTGTATCCGCGGCGGTTTTCAGCAAGTTTCCTCAATACATTGCGGAGCGTTTCGCCGCGCACACGTTTCATGGAAAAATACACACCCTCGTTTTCAAAAACTCCGAAACGGTACACCGGAACCACGTTGGGGTGGTCGATTTGAGCGGTAGCCCGCGCCTCGCGGACAAAGGATTTTATTCTGTCCACACTGAAACGGTATTGCGGTCTTAAGATCTTGATCGCAACTTCGCGGTTGGTTCCGGGTTCATTTCCTGAGTACACTGCACCGACACCGCCAAGACCGATAGCGTGAAGATTTTTATAATTGCTCATCCGGTCATCAGACGGTATCCCGAGGCGTTCACCCAGTTCCGCTGAAGAGACCGCGATGTCTTCCGGTGCAGAACCGGAAATGATCGTAGCTTCATTATCCCCGCACAGGGAATTGTTTTCTGCGGAGGGTGATGATATTTCGGACAATGGAGAAAGATCTTTCATCTGCCGCGCTTTGCTTTCAGATCCAGTTCAGCAAGTCTGGCATTGACCGCACCGGCTTTCTGTGCAAACTCGGCAAATCCCCTGCCGGATTCATTGTAAAGCCGGATCTTTTCGGGATTATCCCAGACTTTTTCATCCGGAAAAACGTAAACACAAGCAAGATTTCGTCTGCCGAGATCGGAAATCTGTATTCTGGTGACGATACCGGCAAATTTACCCTCTCCGGTCAGAACGAAGTCGCCCGGTTCGGCTTTCAGCTCACTGCCGGTACCGCGCGAAGCGTTGCGGATGAGAAGATTGCCGGACTTATTGAAGAGATCATAGGAACATCTGCCGCCGAGTTCGGCACACTCCCTGCCGAAAGAACGGTTCTTGAAAAGATAGAGCCGGTGGATGCCGCGTTTGGCAAGCTGACTGCGGGTGATGACTTCCAGCGGTTTGACCTGCGGCAGCTTCGCTTCGACCGCTGCGACCGCCGGTTCCTGCGGAAGCACCATAAGCGGTCCGGATATACGGCTTTCCTTACCTTCGGTACCCGGTTTCATCGCAAGGTAGTCAAGCTGTTTTACATTGCGGAACATCATCGGCACTTCAGCATTTCCGGCGAGGATGCGGAAATATCCGGCAAGCATGGTGCGTTTGCCGAATTTGAGCAGAGGCAGGTAGTACAATCCGCCGCCGCGCTGATCGATGATGAAACGCTCTTCAAGCATATTTATCTTCAAACGGACAGCGGCATTGCTGTAACTTTCAAGCACATTCGACTGCAGCTGCCGTCTGGTGTCGGCAAGCATGGTTTCAGCGGCAGTAAGTTTCGCCCTGGCTTCGATCGCATTTTTATGATCCTTTTCAGCCGCGATCTTTGTCTGTTCAAGATCGGTGCGCGCCCGGGTGAGATCGGCAACGGTCTTGCGGACAAGGTTTTCCATTTCCGCCTGATTGCGTACAGCTTCATTGCGCTGGAGCTTTACTGCGGCAAGTTCCCGCTGCATGCGGTTGTAACGGTCACGGTATCCGGCAAGATCCCTTTCAGTGGTATTGAGTTTGCCGGTGGTAAAAGCAAGGGTGTTCTGAAGTTTCTGCGCCCGGGAGTCGGACTGACCTGCGCGCTGCGACATTTCACGCAGCGCATCACGCACTGCGGCAAGATCGGATTCTTTTCTGGCAAGTTCACTTCTTTTTGCCGCAGTTTCGGCTTCTGCTGAAGCGATCTTGCGCTGGGCATCGCCGTAGGTGGATGCCATCTGACGGAGAGATTCTCCGGATTTTGCAAGTTCTTTGCGCAAAGCGGAACTTTCTGAACGGTATTCTTTTATATCCTCACGGGCGCGTTTGAGACTGTCTTTGCGTTCACGCAGTTCGATCTCCATCTGATAACGCTTGAGTTTTTCGGCATCAAGATTTTTCTTGAGGGTCTCCGGAGAGAGTTTGCCGGTATTTTCCGGAGTACGTCTCAAAAACTCCTCAAGCTGTTCGCGTTTGAGTCTGTTCTGTGCGAGTTTCGCTGCGATCTCCCGCAGGCGGGCATCGTATTTCTCATGATTTCCGACTTTTTCAGCGGCTTCACGCAGTTCCCTGCGTACCCGTTCAAGCTCTCTTTTGCCGGCATCCAGCTGTGCGAGCAGTACCCGGGTGGTGTTTTCATCAAGACCCACACCGGTACCGCCGGTGTGTGACGGGACCATTCCGGTCATCATCGACAGCATCGCGGAAACCAGAAAGTCGCAGATGACAATCAGGATCGCCCTGTTCACTTAGCCACCTCTTCTTCATCCGCAACGCCGAGCAGCCGGTTCTTGAGCGGGAAATACATGGTAAGGCGCAGCAGCAGACTGAAAATAATACCGATAAGGGTGGAACTGTAAGCGATAAGACGGCTGCTCTGCGGAGAAAAAGTCATGACCAGAAACGCCGAAACTGTTCCGAAAAGACCGACATAAAGCGGAACGTCGAAAATAATATCGGAGCTGTCCAGACGTTTGAGTTTGAGAGAGGGTTTTTCCTTGCTGTTGCGGATCTTTGCCACCACTGCGGTACCGGCTCCGAACGCGACAAACTGCAAAACCGTGATCGCTGAAAAGATCAGCATGGAAATTTTACCGGTGAAACGCGCACGCATGGCAAGGGTCTCGCCGGAGTTTTCACTTACCTCGCCGAGTACACCCGAACCTGCTCCGGAAAAGATCTCTCGCACGAAAGGGGAATTTTCAAAAGCGTAGTTCATGTACCAGATAAAGGCAGCTCCGGCAATGACCGCAAATACAGCCGGACCCCAGGCAAGTGATTTTTTCATAAGTTGCATTCTCCTTTTTTTGAACAGCATATAATAAACAAAAAAATACATTATGTGCTTAAAATACGTCATATTCGTGCATTAGTCAAGTTTTTCAAAAAAATTTTTCACTCTTTTGCACTTGACGGCAGCGGCAGGGGAAAGACTTTTGCAGCGGTATCACAGAAATTTACGCATATCAGCAGCCATGATGCGGCGGGCACCGCGCCAGATAGCATTGAATACCAGCAGTCCAAAATTGCAGCACCAGACCGGATGCGGATCAAGACGGAAATCCACTTCACGGCAGTCACCTTCTGTTTTGGTCTGAAGATAAGTCAATGCCCGTTCGGTCATATTTTCCAGATCGAAAAAGCGCAGAGGCACGGAGTTGTCTGCGGCGGAAAAATCCTCAAAGCGGTAACAGTCGGTCACGCCGTACCTGCCGTTAATGTGGAACGACGGGTGTCCGCTGCCGGTAAAGGGGACCACAGGAGCAAGTCCATTGCCGTCGATATCGCACTGACAGATACGCATACCATCCTCATTGATATTGAGGTTCATGGTAAATCCGCTGCTGTCATTTTTCCAGTTGGTGTGGTGTCCGAGCTTATCCCACTCCTCCGCCGGGATCGCCAGACGGATATCTGAACCGTCGGGTTTCACCGAAAAAACATCGTAACGCAGTTTTTTTGCCCAGAAATTCATCGCCCGGAAACGTTTGCCCTTTTCATCCGGGAAGAAACGCAGCGAAAACATGATGCGTGATCCATCCGGACTCCACTTGGTATGGAAAGCGTAAACTTCACTTTGAGCATATTCCTGCTGCCGTTTGCCGCCTGCGGCTTCTGCGGCATCGCGGATAGAAACCAGCAGACGGCTTTCACCGGTCATGACATCGGTGATCCACACACCGTCTTCATCGGTGGTACCGTGATAATAAGGAACTTTTTCATCCGGGACCACCACTCCGTATCCGCCCTGGGTACGGCGCATGGCGGTAAGATTGGCGGAAACGATATATTTACCGTCAGGCGAAGCGTGGTAGACTGTACCGTTGAGCTTGCGCCATGCTCCGGACTGCGGATCAAGCACGACGGCATACGGCTGCCATGAGACTGTATCGACATCATTGAAAATCAGTTGACTGTCATCACTGCCCCAGTTGATATTGGCTCCGAGCTGGAACTCCCAGCCTGCGGTCTCCCATACGGTTTTTTCCTCACCGGTCTCAAGATCGGTCACGACCACTTTGGCGCGATCGCCGGGATGGGGAAAATCATCATGCGCAGGCAGCTGAAATCCCGCCAGATACCTGCCGGAGGGACTTATCGGTGACGTATCAAAAAAACGGTGTATCACCCCCGGCGTTTCCGGAGTAAGACACCAGACCGGAACTTCAGAGGGATAATCGGTATAACGCGGAAAATTACGGTCAAAGTCGATCATTTTGACTCTTTCTCTGAAATCATCAGCACAGATGAAACAAATACATCGGTAACTTCAGACGGTTTGCGCTTTTCCGGAGCCGCCCAGATGAGAGTCTCTTCGCCAAGCTCAACTGCCGGAGTGTCGATGAATACATATTTTTTACCGCGGCATTTGGCAACGTCGATGGTCGCAGTATAAAGAGATTTCTTTTTCTTTGTGTCGTAAATGCCGACAGAAAGAGCCTTGCCGTGGTTGACAGAAGCATCACAGCGGACTTCAAATTTGAATTTCCATTTCAGTCCATCGGCTGAATAATCACTGCCGATGGTCGCCTGATATGCCCACTGCTGATGGTTGTTGGGCATCCTGATCGCCTGTCCTGCCAGAGCGGCGGGATCATTGGCGTAGAAGCTCCATTTACCGATGCGGTAGGGCACGCAGAAGCTCGGCGGCAGGAAGTCCCAGCGGATATTTTTCTGTCTGATCTCCGGAGCGATCTCCGCGATCTTGTCAAACGGAACATCAAAAGTTGCGGCAAGTTTATCCCGGAGCTGTTCGGCATGTCCGGCAAAAGTCACATGTTCGCGGAACTGTATGGGTTTCCACTTTGCGCTTTCACGGATGAATTCTTCAGCCATTGCCATAATCGTTTTGCGGTCCAATCCGGATGACACGCCATTGAGTCTGTCACTTCTTATTTTGGCAGCAACACTGTTGAGATAGGCATAATCAAGCGGCAATCTTTCCCGGCGCACCCTTTCGGCAAACACCGGATGACCGGCAACGGCTTTTTCCGCCTCGGCATAGATCTTGCGGGCTTTCACAATTATGTCATAAGTAAGCCAAAAATCCGGAGTGGTATAGACCGTTTCCAGAACGGCGCCGGATTTTTCCAGCTCATCGCACATGAAGCGCAGATACTTCCGCAGTGCCGGACCTGCCGGACCGTAATAGCCGTTGAAAAATTCAGCGGCAAGAGCCTGTTCATCCAGACTTGGGTCCCACAGCAGTTTCTGCAGTATCCAGGCGCGGGGCCGCACAAAGTCACCGATCGAACAGCCGAAATCACCCTGTTCAAAAATACCGATCGCATTATTGCGGATGAAATATCTCAAATCCGCCGCAAGGTTGCGGTAATTGGGATGCGGATACACATAGTTTTTGAAATTGCAGACGTAGTTCCAGATAAAAAGTTTATCGGTTATTTTGCTCCACTGCTGCAGATAATTGCGGGATTTTTCATTGTTTTTACCCGACTCCAGTGACCGGGCGTAATCCATGCTTATCGGACAGTACAGGATTATCACATTATCCAGCGGAACCGTCTTTTTGGGCGGCATAAGTGATTCATGATAAGCAAGGGTCTGCACGAATTTGCCGGGATATTTCTTTTTGATCTCCGCCGCAACCTTGTTGACAAAACGCATATAAAGTCCGGATTCATTATCCTCTTTTACGACTGCGGAACATGCCGGACACGCACACGGCACTTTTTTATCGGAGTCATTCTGTGAAATGGAAATAAGGGGGTATTCCGGATTTTCCGCAATCTTCTGCAGACAGATACGGGTGAATTCGGCAGTCATTTCTTCATTGGTAAGACAGAGCTGGTAATCATCGCCCTTCTGCCGTCTGCCGCCGATGAGCGGAAACCATTCAGGATGTTTGTCAAAATATTTTGCCGGAGGCATGAACTGATTGAAGGTGTGGACTTTCCCGATGACCAGCATGCGGTCGCCGTATCCCTCCGGTACATAAGAATAAAAGTCGTTGGCTTTGCTGCGCGCCGCCTGTACCCCGGATGCCGCACGGTAAAAAGCTCCGCGGCTGATAAGTACCGGACTGTACCGGTAATCTTTGGGCATCACACCGAAGGTCTGATAACGGGGAATGAATGACTCTCCCTGTGTCCACCAGCGGATCCCGCAGTAATCTTCAAGAAAAGTATACACGGCATAAAGCGGTCCGGAATTGCCTTTGCCGGAAAGATAGATATTTTGGTTCTGAAATTTGACGGCAACGGTATCCGCCCGGTCTTTGGTAAAAAGATGATCGTCAAACACCTTTTTGGAAGCAGATACCGGTCCGATAAAAAAAGCAGGCTGCCCCTTGTACTCATTTTCGGTGATTACCGGAAATTCGACACCGGTCATCAGGTTCAGATGAGCGGCAAGTTCATTGGCGGCAGTTTCAAATGTTTTGTTTTTTTTTACGGGGATAACAACTGCGTACTGACTTTTACCGTCTTTCGATATCACCAGCGCACCCTCCGGGGCATTGCGTAAAACGGTGACTTTCAAAGACGGCATTTTCACAACGTTTTTATGGCGGTGTACACCAAGCGGGATACCGCAGTTGTTTTCAATAAAACGGTAAGTGTTTTTCAGCAGAGTCGCATCTTTTCCGGCATTGATCCAGATGTTTCCATTGGCAAAATTTATACCTTCGAGCTGTTTCTTGAAAGTTTTTTCAGCAGCGGGCGAATTTCCCACAAAGATCGCTTTGCGTCCGCGTATGAGCCTTTCATCGACGATGGCAAACGTTGCCGTCGTTGCGGCATTGAGATGATTGCGCAATTCACTTGCCGCCTGATTGATCTGCCGGGTGGTCTGCACCGGAACCACGATCACATAGCCGGTTTTCCCGTCAAGACAGAGATCAAGTGTTTCGGTATCGTGTTTATCCGCAGGCTTTATCACTCCCGAGGGATAGATGCGCAATTCGCTGATATGCGGCTTGCCCATGACCGGGCGGGGATTCCAGGCGATACCACAGTATTTGCTGAGGAACTGCGCAGCGGCGCGCTGGGGATCAGCTTTGGAGTCGGCTCCAATGAAGATATGGGGTTTGTTGAAAAACACCGCAGGCACTTTTTCTGCACCGGCTTTATTGTTGACCGCAGTTTTCACCGGACCCACGAATATACCGCTGCGGTTGCGGCGGCGGCTTTCGTAAACGATGGGGATGTCAGCACCGGTCGCCGCCTGCAAATTGCGTTTCAGCAGAGTGGCGGCACGGTTGTTCTGCGCGGTGGAGTTTTCCGGAACCACGATAACGTAAGTGCTGCGTCCGGATTTTGTGACAAGCAGACTGCCGCCGGAACAGATAATACCGGCAAGCAGCATCATAAAAAGCATTATTTTTTTCATAAACACACCTTGAAATATGAATTTTTATTTTAAAATATGTTTGCCTGCGCCGAGTTTTTCCCCGCGATAAATTCCGCAGGTCCCTTCGGGGATATCAAGTTCAAACCCGCCGTTGCGGTAATCGACGGTGATCGCACCGAACGGAGTCGGATGCTTCAAAGTGAAGTATTCCAGATCTCCCGGATGCGGATCGAAGTTGAACTGTGCAAATCCCGGAGCGGAGGGAGTGATGCCGCCGATCATGCGGGGAATGAGTCCGGCGGGAGCCGCTCCCCAGGCATGGTTCCAATCCTGATTGGGTTTGAGCGAGTCATCCCACGCCTCCATAGCCATGGTGGCACCCTTATCCAGCATATTCTGCCAGCTTCTCACCCCCCTTGAAGTAAGCAGTTTCATGGCATGATCTGTCATGCCGTAACGGAAACATACCTCGAGCAGAAAGTGAGCGCAGTAGACACTGCAATCCATGCCGTGTGAAAGTATCACCTTTTTCAGCGGTTCCGGATCATCCGCAACATCAAAATACAGCGGAAAGAATGCGCTGTGCAGTGCAGTATGTTTTGATCCGGGGGAGTCGACGAACAATCCGCTTTTCTTATCAAACATCAGGCGGTATATGCTGGCTTTGACCCGTTCTGCCATTTTTTCATATTTGCTGTCGCCGTAAAGTTCGGTCATGGCTTTGAGCGCACTGTAATAGTAGCAGCTGGGGACCAGATTGACTTCACCGTGTTCATAACCGTCACGTTCTTCAGGCGGCCAATCCACGATGTCGGTCGATCCCTCCCGGCGGGTATGCGGCCGCAGCAGACCATCCGGAGTGACATTTTCCGGCAGCAGGGATTTTTCCAGCAGCGGACGCCATTTTTCAAGGCAGCTGCGGTCGCCGGTATACAGGATGTAATCTCTGACATACAGCACCATCACCAGGTACCACTCGGTCGGCCAGGTGGGACGCTCCAGCAGCCATTCTGCGGTATTGCGCGGAACGTTCCGGTCGGTGCTGCAGCAGAAAAAGCCGAACTGATTTACGTAGGAGTCTCCTTCGTAAGGCAGACGCTCCCTTTCGCCGTCGATGAAACAGCCGAAACCGCTGGTGGCTTTCATGGTGTACTTGCAGAACTCCCAGATGCGGTCAAGCTGACTGCATGATGATTTGAAATCAGAATCCTCATCTTTGCACGGACCGTGCAGTTCACGTCTTTTCAGAACCGCCTTGTCTCCGGGAGCAGCTCCGGTAATTTCCACATAGCGGAACGGGACGACCGGACCGCCCGCTTCATCCGGCAGCGGTATGACCGGGTTCCACTCATACGCACTTTTGTGCGGCGGTATATCAAAATCAAATTCAGTGCTTCCGGCGGGCAGAGCCTTTTTCATCACCCGGGTGATCCGGTAGCCGCCGGGATCGCGGTTTATGCATCCTGCCGGGGTGAGAACTTCCCCGATAACTATTTCAATTTCTGCGGCATTGGCAAGAGTGACGTCAAGCTGCAGATTTGCAAATGCGTCAAGCTCAAAATCGACCAGTCCGCTTCTTCCGGCGAAGATAATGGTTTTTTCAGAATATTCGATCATTTATATCAGCGGTTCTTGGTATATGGTTGACGGAGATTGCTTGCAGTACCGATTGCTCCGCTGCCGACATTTCCGGCGACAAAGAGCAAATTGGCACGCATGGCATGACGGTTCATCACAGGATAGGTAGTGGAGGGACAATCATCAGGACCGTAGGAAACCACGGCGGCTCCGCCGTCAGTCATGAGGATTCTGGTTGAAGGCTGATAAGATTTGCTGATGTTGATAGAGTTTGTGTCGCCGGAAGGCTCACCCTGATATACACCGTTTACTCTCAGTGGATTTACAGAAACACCGGCAAAGTAGTTGACAGAGTAGTCGGAACAAGCACCTTCCTGAGCTATGTACATAGCAGAATCTCTCCAACCACCAAGAGCAATGTTAGCTGCAGCCTGTCCCGTGGAACTGGGACAGCCAAGAGTTTTGAAAGACGGCTGTGTCGCTTTTACTGTACAGTATGATGTGCCGTGAGATGAAGGAATATATTTTTTTATTACCAGAAAATCGGTCCAGTAACGATAACCGGAAGCATGGTTTCTTCCGCCTCCGACCGGGTAGGGCAGGTATCCTTTGTTGTCGTCGGTATAGAAGGTCATGATGTTGCCGAGGGTCTTCAGGTTGTTGGCGCAGGTTGAGGTTTTTGCGCGTTCACGCGCCTGCTGCAATGCCGGAAGCAGCATCGCTGCAAGTATCGCGATGATCGCGATCACAACGAGGAGTTCTATAAGGGTAAAGCGGAGCTTTACCCGCCTGCAGGCGGGGATTTCAGATACTGCCGGTTCTGTCAGAACAAAATTCTTCTTCATAGCCTTTCTCCCTGGATTTCACGGTTGTTGGATTATTGTTTATTTGAAACACATTTTCAAATCTTTCTTCTTTTAAGTATACCACTTTAAACTGTTATCTGCAATGAATTATTTTTTTGATTTATGAACAAAATCATCAAATGATTATTTGCACATTTATCAGCAGATTGACTTTTGATTTTAAATGCACTATCTTATATTGCCGGTATTTCACAGGAAATATGTATTGGAGCTTTTTATGACAGAACCTGATGCGCGTTTATATGCAAATGATGAATATTTTGCACAGGATCCGGATTTTCCGTTGAGCATAGTGGTGAGGACGCCGCAGCGGCCTTCATGTGTTCACCGGCATGAGTTTTCGGAGTGCGTATTTGTGATAAACGGCAGAGGACTTCACCGCAGCAATGAAAACGCACCTGAAGAAATCAGTAAAGGCGACATATTGATAATCCCTCCGCAGGGAAACCATGCGTTTGTGGAATCCTGCGGCATGTCGGTCATAAATCTGCTGTTTGATGCTTCCAAACTGCCGCCGCTGCTCATGGAGCTTTATGCCCAGCCGATGTACAGGGAGCTTTTCATCCGCGACATATCGCATTATGAAAACCGGGATTATCCCAAGCTGACTCCGCCGGAAAATGTATTCAATGAGATGAAGGAGTATCTTTTCAGGATATCTGAAGCTGACAGTTTATCCAATGCGCACAGTTATAAACTCGGATTATTCATGGCACTTATAAGCAGACTTTGCAGTCTTCCCTCCAGCGGGAACACGGAAACTGTGGAACCGCCGCTCAATATCACGAAATTATCCGCCTACATGCAGCGCAACTTCAATAAAGCGATATACCTTGATGATCTGGCGAGGATCTCCGGAATGTCCAGAGCCTCCCTCATCCGCCACTTCAGGTCGGCATTCGGAACCACTCCGATGATGTATCTGCAGAAACTGCGGCTGATACGTTCTGCCGAGTTGTTGAAAAACACGGATTTTGCATTGAAAGAGATCGCGGAAATGACGGGGTTCCAATCGGATTCTTATTTTTTCAGGATCTTCCACCGGGCATACGGCATGACGCCGCAAACATTCCGACTGCGCAAAAAAGCAGAATGAAATTTTTTTACCGGTATTGCTGCGCAGGTTTTGTATAGCCGGTCATGCCTGACTGGCTCGTGGGGGCGGCGGCCGGTTGCGCACCAGCATCATAACGCCGCCTTGCCCTGCGTGGGGCGGCGGAAAAGCTGTCATACCTTGCCGGTATTGCGGTGCGCCGCGATATTTTACCCACGGGTACTGACGGCGCTTGTTTTTACCCGCACGGCTTATTTCTGGCGGCGCAGATGTCAGACAGGTCGGACAAGTCGGACAAGTCAGACAGGTCGGACATCAAACCGCCGCCCCGACTCTGCCGGTCACACTACAGCGGGTATACCGCATGTGCTGTATAGCCGCTCAGGTCTGATAAGCTCGTGGGGGCGGCGCAAGAAATAAGACTTATAAGACCTATAAGACCTATGAGCAAGCGGTGCGCCGCGATATTTTACCCACGGGTATTGACTGTGCGATTTTTTACCCGCACGGCTTATTTCTGGCGGCGCAGAGATCTCATAAATCTCATAGTTCCCATTATTCCCATAACTCTCATCAAACCGCCGCCCCGACTCTGCCGGTCACACCACAGCGGGTATACCGCATGTGCCGCATGACCGGTTGAGCCTGATAACCCGGGTACAACAAACGCTATCATACCTGACCGGCAGAACAACGCAAGTTTTGTATAGCCGGTCATGCCTGACAGGTTCGTGGGGGCGGCGCAGGAAATGAGAATAATGAGAGTTATGAGAATTATGAGAGTAATGGGTAAATGGTGCGCCGCGATATTTTACCCACGGGTACTGACTGCGCGATTTTTTACCCGCACGGCTTATTTCTGGCGGCGCAGAGATCTCATAAATCTCATAGTTCCCATTATTCCCATAACTCTCATCAAA
>JAZSGR010000085.1:0-7856 GCA_045532825.1 Victivallaceae bacterium
GTTGTGATCTGCAAGCGGTTGCCGTATTACGGAGAGCGGAAAAAGTCGGATTTGTCTGTCGTATGTAAAGAACTGTTATTTTTCTTTATAATTTGTTATTGTCCCATTTTTTGTGAAAGTTGTTCAAACTGCGGTGGCGCATGCATGTAATTTTGCGGTACACCTTGTCACGGCGCAGTCCCGCAGGGCGAAGACGGATTCCGCACCGTACTCGGCGCAAAACTCGACATTGCTCCACGCTGCATTCACCGATCGCAGACAGAACCGTTTCTTGAGCTTGAAAAAAACATGCTGTGTGATATATTTTAATTGAGAAAAACATATCTGAATAAGGATAAAATATAAATTTTTCACAAAATTTCGGACATTATCCAGAAATTATGTATTTGAACAGCAGAGGGTCATTACCATGAAATATATCGGTGCCCACGTAAGTGCCCAGGGCGGAGTGGAAAATGCTCCGGTCAACGCTCATCTGATCGGAGCGACCGCTTTTGCGCTTTTTGTCAAAAATCAGCGTCAGTGGAAAGCAGCTCCGCTTTCGCAGTCGTCCATAGAAAAGTTCAAAGCCAACTGCCGGCAGTACGGATATACTCCGGAAATGATCCTGCCGCATGACGGATATCTTATAAATCCGGGACAGCCTGATCCGGAAAAACGCCGCCAGAGCATCGAAGCTTTGGTTGATGAATTTGAACGCTGTGCCGCACTGGGACTTGACCGGCTGAATTTTCATCCCGGCAGTCACCTGCGTCTGGTGGATGAACAGGAGGATATCGCCATCATTGCTTCAAGTGTCCGCGAGGCGCTGGACCGGGTTCCCGGAGTGACTGCGGTTTTTGAAAATACTGCAGGGCAGGGCAGCAATATGGGATACAGTTTTGAACAGCTTGCCGGGATGATCGAACAGGTCGGACTGCCGGAGCGTACCGGCGTATGCATCGATACCTGTCACGCTTTTGCTGCCGGATATGATTTATCCACTCCTGAATCATTTCAGCAGGTCTGGGATGAGTTTGACCGCATCATCGGTTTCAGATATTTGAAAGGCATGCATATCAACGATGCCAAAGCAGGCTGCGGCAGTCATCTGGACCGTCATGCCAGTCTCGGCGCCGGTACGCTCGGATGGAGTGTTTTTGAAGCGATCGCTGCTGATAAACGTTTTGACGGCATACCGCTTATCCTTGAAACAGTCGATCCGTCTCTGTGGCATGATGAGATCGCCCGCCTGAAGTCTGCTGCCGGAATATAAAGGAAAATACGGTCAATAGCTATGCTGAAACACAGACATTTGCCGATGCCGCACATCGTAAACATGTGCCGGATGTTCATACCTCCGCATTATTCTGTAAAATTCCATGCTGATGCCGATAATGAACTTATCCACATCATTGACGGAAAACTGGCCCTTTTTTTTGAATCCGGCAAAGAATTTTATGCGGAACGCAACGATACATTGTTTATTCCGCGCGGTGTACGTCACAAGGATGTTTTTGAAGCAAAAGCCGGATTGGAGGTGATCCATATCAACTTCAAGTGGGGCAAGGCTGATGAATTTTTTGCTTCAGCATCTCCTGATTTTATGAAAACTCTTTCTTCCAAGGATAAAAACGAAGCTCTGCTTTTATTTGACATGTTCCGCCTCGATCAATATGATTCTGCGGATAATTTGAGCGTTGCCGAGTGCCGTCTTGCTCATCTGCTGGGGATAGCGTGGCGGCATGTGTTTGCTTCTTTCAACGAAAACACCGGTGCTGATGCTTATTCCAGACTTGCCTCATTTGCCCGCAATTATATGACAGCTCATCTTGCTGATGATATTACTATCGACAGCGTTGCAGCTTATCTCAAGGTTAGCCGTTCAACGTTGACAAGAGCCTTCCGCTGCTCCAGCGGAATGAGTTTCAATGAGCGTTTGTGTTCGATGAGGATGAATGAAGCATATTCCATGCTTCGGGAAAGCCGGGGGAATGTTGCGGAGTGCGCCTTGAAATGCGGGTATCATGATCCGGCATATTTCTCAAAAGTTTTCAAGAAACACTTCGGGTTTTCTCCTAAAAATATAAAATAACCTTCCGGGTTTCTGTAAAACGATCGTTTTTGAGCTGTAAATTCCTGGTGAACCGATTTGTCCTGTATTGACCTGATAATACAAGGAAGCGGTGTTGCTTTTTGTTGTTTTTCGGATATATTTTTTAATGATGACCACCGTAAAACAAAACATGGAGCAGATAAAATGGATAATTTTTTCCCATATACATTTCACTGGGATGACGCACCGCTGGATATTTCTCCGCTTTTTGCCGATGAAATCCCTGCCGGTAAAAACGGATTTCTGAAAAAAAACGGAGATGAGTTTCAGTTTGAAAACGGTACCGGTGCAAGGTTCTGGGGCGTACTGCTGAATTCAGCCGCCTGTTTTCCCGAACATGATGCTGCTGATAAAGTCGCACGCCGTCTTGCCAAGTTCGGAGTGAACATGGTACGTCTGCACCAGTTTGATGCACAGTGGGCTACTCCCAATATATTCCAGTTCTCCAAAGGCACTTTGTGTGACTCGACCCGCAAACTTGATCCGCAAAGTCTTGACCGCTTTGATTACCTTATCAGCGCACTGGAGCGCGAAGGTATCTACATATTCATGGATCTTCTGGTCTACCGCACCTTCAAGGCAGGGGACGGATTGGAAAACGTTGAACAGCTGCCGCCCAACGGAGCAAAACCTTATTCCTGTTTTGTTCCGGAGATCATGAAACTCCAGCAGGAGTATGCAGCGCAGCTGCTCACACATGAAAATCCCTATACCGGCAAAAAACTGGTCGATGATCCGGGAATGGCTCTGCTTGCAGTGACCAATGAAAACGATATGTTCAATCAGCCTTTCCCGGTCACGGTAGAGCCGTACCGCAGCATGCTGCTTGAAAAATTCCGCAGCTGGGCGGAATGCAATTCTCCTGACGCAGTTATAAGTGATGATTACTCCTTTGATTTCCGCAACCGGGAACCGGATGAACTGATTTTGCGTTTTTATCATGATGTCCAGAAGGAATATTATGATATCATGTTCAAGTATCTGCGTTCGATCGGGGTGAAGATTCCCATCACCGGAAACACCTGGAGCCGCGGATTGACTCTGGTTTCCTCTCTGCGTGATACGGATTTTACCTGCTCCAATGTCTACTGGGATCTCTGGGGCGATCGCGGACATAATAAAGATCTTGCTGCAGAACGCAATCAGGTATTCGGCATGGTTCCGTCTAAAGTCCGGATGGAAAACAAGCCGCTGGTGATATCTGAATGGGATATGGTATGGCCCAATGAATGGCGCGCTGAATCTCCGCTTCTTGTCGCTTCGATGGGTGCGTTTCAGGGTTGGAGCGGAATGAACCTTCATACTTACCGTTACCGGTCAACACCTGCTGACTGTCTGGGCGGAACAGTGCTGGGCGGCATATCCTACCGCCGCAACTTTGAGACCTTTATGGATCCGGCAAAATTCGGTTTGTTCTATGCCTGTTCTCTGATGTACCGGCGTGGAGATGTTGCTCCGGCAAAAGAAAAAACCGTGATAAAACTTGAGGAAAAAGACATATATAATCCGGTGCACGGAATGGCAAATCACAATCTGCCGAACGTTCCCGCCACAGTCAACTGCGAAAAACACCGGTGTGAAATCAGCCTGACGGAAAAAGGTTCCGGCAGTAATATCATCGGTCCGGATGATACCGGAGCTGCGGCAGAAGATAAAGCGTGGGTGCTTTCCGACACCGGAGAACTTTACCGCAACTGGGAAAAAGGTTCCGGCTGGATCGATACCGCAAGGACCAAAGCCGTTTACGGAAATTTTGCTCCCGGTGAACAGGTTTCCCTGAATGGAGCCGCATTCACCATGCGCGGCGGATTTGCCACGATAACATTGACTTCTCTTACCGGTGAAGCTCTTGAACACTCGCGTCTGATACTGGTCACCGCTGTCGGCAGGGCGGATAATACCGGAGCGGTTTACAATTCAACTCATACCGAGCGTATCGGGATCGGTCATACTCCGGTGATCTGTGAGACCGTCTGTGCGGAGATCGGATTGACGAGTTCTGCCGGTATCATGCACCTGTGGAGCATCGATACTGACGGAGCTTATACCGGAGAGGTCCCGGCAAGTTTTGAAAACGGAATCTGTTCCTTCAAACTCGGAACGGTTTATCCTTCAATCTATTATCTTTTGAGTATCTGAGGTGGAAAAAGTGGATAATGCAATCAAAATCGGCTGGAGCAGAACAGATATAACTCCAGGAGGTCCGTGTATGGTGGCGGGGCAGATGCGCAACCGTCTTGCAACGCAAGTGATCGACCGGCTGTTTGCTTCGGTACTTGCGCTTGAATGCGGCGGAAAAAAGGCGATCATGATCTCCATCGATACCGCTTCGGTGCGGATGCAGCTGCTGGATGAGATCCGCAAAAGGATCACTGATGCCACCGGAGTTCCGGGAGATGCGGTCATGGCATCTGCAACTCATACTCACACCGCTCCGCAGTACGGTCCGGTCGCTCCGGAGTCAGAGTGGAACAATTTATCCGGTTTCCGCGGCAACTGCGGTATTATTGTTGAGGATATCCGCAAAGAGCATCCTGATTTTGTCGACAGTGAACAGTATTTCGATCTTCTGGTCGAAAAGATCTCTTCTGCCGCCATTGAGGCATGGAACAGCAGAAAATACGGAAAGATCGCCTACGGCTGCGGAACCGCAGTGGTCGGTGAAAACCGCCGTCTCACCATGCGTGACCGGGGTGGTGTCATGTATGCGCTTGAAGATGATCCGGCACTGCTCAATGCTGAAGGACATGTTGATCACACAGTCAACGTCATGACCACTTATACCGGTGACGGAAAACTTACCGGTATGGTTATCAACGTTGCCTGTCCGTCACAGGTGAGTGAGGCTTTGAGCATCGTGAGTTCCGATTACTGGAATGAAGTCCGGGCGGAAGTCGCATCGCGCCTGGGAGATGATATTTTCGTTCTGCCGCAGTGCAGTGCCGCCGGAGACATCAGTCCGCATAAACTGCTCGGCCGCCGTGCCGATGAACGCATGATGCTGCTTCGCGGTCAGCAGAAAAAAGCTCTGACTGATTGGAGCTGGGCAGGCAGAGTTTATGATCTTGAATACGGCATTGCCCGCCGCCGTGAGATCGCCCGGCGCATTGCCGTTGCTCTGGAAGATGTTCTGCCGGTGATCGCAGATACTGCATCCGGAGAGGTCATTATGGAAAAAGAGTTCCGCATGTTGTCTCTTGCACCGCGTCTGATAACTGAAGAAGAATACCGCACTGCTCAGGCTGATGTGGAAAACCTGCAGCAGAAGATCGGCAATGAATACAGTCCTGCGCTGCTCTGGCATAAGCGTGTGATCGAGCGTTATAAAAATCCGCCGGCATCAGTTGATATGGAACTCCACGTTCTGCGGCTGGGGGATATCGTTTTTGCCACCAATCCGTTTGAACTGTACCTGGATTACGGTGACCGCATAAAAGGCGGCAGCAAAGCGATCCAGACTTTCCTTATCCAGTTGAGTGCCGGAGCAGGGACTTATCTGCCGTCTGCAAGATCAGGCAACAAAGGCTACGGAAGTGTTCCTGCCAGCAGCATCGTGACATCCGACGGCGGGGATACGCTGGTTCTTGAAACTGTGAAATCGATCAATCAACTTTTTTAAAACAGGAGTGTGAAAATGAAAAAAACAGTAATTTTACTGGCAGTTGCATTTGCTGCGGTTGCCGGAGCCGGTCAGTTGAAGATCGGTTGGGGGAAAGCTGACGTAACGCCTTCCGGTCCGACCATGCTTCAAGGACAGAAGAGCAACCGTCTTTCCACCAGGATAATCGACCGCTTGAGCGTAACTGCGCTTGCTCTGGAAAAAGACGGCACCGGAGTTATCATGTTTTCTCTGGATCACTGCGGCTTGAGAACAACTCTGCTGAAAGCTGTCCGGAGTTCGATCTGTAAAAAGATCGGCGTAAAGCCGGAAAGCATCATCGGCTTCGTGACCCACACCCATACTGCACCGAAGTACGGCGGTATAGTGCCGGTGAAAGACAGTATGAAACTTAAACTTGCTGATAAAAAGTATGAAACGCTGGGGATCGGTCTGCGCGGTGTGGATATTGCAGAGGTGAAAAAGCAGTATCCGGATTTTGTGGATTGCGAAATGTATTTCGATATTCTGGTAAAAAGGATAACTGATGCCGCCGTGCAGGCATGGAAAAACCGTACAGCCGGTAAAATCGCCTTCGGTATGGGCAGTGCCGCCATCGGGGAGTGCCGCCGTTTGACCATGTCCGACCGGGGAGGAGTGATGTACGGTCAGGAAAATGATCCTGCGTTCATGCATGCCGAAGGTCATGTCGACAACTCCCTCAATATCCTTGCCACTTATACTCCGTGCGGTAAACTGACCGGAGTGGTGGTAAATCTTGCCTGTCCCTCCCAGGTCAGTGAAGCCATGAGTGTGGTTTCTGCTGATTTCTGGAATGAGGTCCGTGAGCGTGTTGCCATCAAATACGGCAAAGATGTCCACATTCTGTCGCAGTGCAGTGCCGCGGGAGACATCAGTCCGCACAAGATCATGAACCGCCGCGCCGATGAGCGGATGATGCTGTTGAAACAGCAGCAGAAAAAACGTCTTCCCGACTGGCAGTGGAAGACCCGTGTCTACGATCTTGAATACGGTCTGGCGCGCCGCCGCGAGATCGCCCGCAGGATCATGACCGGACTGGATGATGTGCTGCCGGTGATCGCTTCCACCGCCCGCGGCGATGTCGTTTTCAAACACTCTTTCCGTACAGTTGTTCTGCCGCCCAGAGTTATCACCAAAGCTGAAGCTGAGGCTGCCGCAAAGGATGCAAAGGTATATCTGGAAAGAATGGAGAAAAACGGATCAGTCTACGAGGGATCGGTTTTAAGTCAGCTCGGTGTGGTCGAGCGCTACAAAAATCCGCCGAAAGCGTTTAAAATGGAACTTCATACGATCCGTCTGGATGATATGGTCTTTGCCACCAATCCGTTTGAACTCTATCTGGATTACGGCGACCGTATCAAGGGCGGCAGCAGGGCGGTTCAGACTTTTCTCATCCAGCTTGCCAACGGTGCCGGCGGTTATCTGCCCAGCAGACGTTCCGGAACCAGAGGCTACGGAAGCTGGCCGTCGAGCGTGAGAGTCAATTTTGACGGCGGCAATATAGTTGTCCGTGAAACGTTGAAAGACATCAACGCTCTGTTCTGAAATCAAATATGCAGCGGCAGGTGAATATTATGTTTCCTTATCATAAAACTTCAGTAAATCGTTCAGCAGAAAATTATTTTGCAGAACCTGCCGCTGCTTTGGACAAATCACTGTCATTCCGGTACCTGAATTCGGATGATTTTGTGATATTTTTATCGGAAAAAGCTGAAATTAAGTATTTAATCACCGTAATGCAGTATTTTCAGAACGTTGTTCAAATATTATAGTATACACGGATAAAACTTTCAGATAACCCAAGGGAGATGAAAATGAGTGACAAAAAAAGAGTGATGTTTCCCCGCCCCGTCCATGGACGGGTAAAGCTCAAGAGCTTTACCCTTATTGAGCTTCTCGTTGTCATTTTACAACACTGCCGTGATTTTTTCAAACGCTTTATTTGTACGGATCAGTACGGATGTGTACGGAATCATACGGAGAGTGCCGCTCACAAAAATACACCGCATCATACTTGCAAAGCAAGTGCTTCATGTTTGCCGCAGGCAAACGCTTCATATACTGCACATAACGCCGTTTTTGCGTCAGCAAAAACTTATTCGCTTTTCTTGACCCTCCGCC
>JAZSGR010000046.1:0-3713 GCA_045532825.1 Victivallaceae bacterium
CGCTTTTCTTGAAAGGGGAATGGGGTTTGGGGAAAGGGGATTATCGAAGCCGACGGTCGGCCTTTTCCCGGGAAAAGAAGTTTTCCCCTTTCCCCAAGAACGCCTTTACCTTAATAGAGCTTCTGGTCGTTATAGCGATCATTGCTATTCTGGCTGCGATGCTGATGCCTGCGTTGCAACAGGCGAGAGAGGCAGCGCGCAGATCATCCTGTGCTTCAAATCAGGGGCAGATAGGCAAAGCAATACAGAACTATACTGCAGATTTTAATGACTATCTGCCTGATTGGGATGAAGATTCCGGTGGCACCATCACAAACCGCTGGATGTACCAATGCCTTCCGTACCTTGGTTTCCCCAAGAACACAAAGACACTTACAAATGATGTCAAGGTGTACTTCTGCCCTACAACTGCAGATTTCCCCCGTAACGGGGTAAACAGCGGAAGTTACAAGGAAGTTTGCAAACGTTATACCCAGACAAGTTTCCTGTGGAACCGGGCAACCGGATGGTACAACAAAGACCAAAGGGTCCGACCATTGGTAAAAATCATGAAAATAAAATACCCTTCGAAATTTGTTCACTTCTACGAACTGGATGTCAATAACAGTTACCGTGCGGTCGATTGGAATAGTAAAGGTCACAGAGTTTACCCTGGCTTCAGAGTGCACAAACAAGATTCCAATTATCTGCGGGCAGCCGGTAATGTCTCTGCCGAAGCAATTCCTGAAGGTATAAAAGAATCAGAGAACAGTCTGCCGGATCACTACAAAATGATGTTTCTGGTCGATGGTGATTGGCCGACGGCGAATTGAAGAATTCTTTAAACTACGGAGATATAATGATGAAAAAATTATTGTACGTCATCCTATTGACTGCCTCAGTGTTCCACACTGCTTCAACCGCAGAATTCATCAAAGACGGCAGGATAGTTTTTGATGGAATCGTCATTCCAGCCAAAGCTGTTCCGACAGTGAGACACGCCGCAGATGAGATAGTTTATCATCTGCAACTTGCCACCGGCAAAACGCTTCCTGTCATAAATGAAAAAAGAGCAAAGAAGAACAAGCGGTATATCTTTCTCGGCAACTGCCTGAACAACCGCAAACTTTACGCAAGAAATTTTGACAACAACTGCGGTGTAATTGAAATCGGCAGAAACTGTATCAAGATAGCCGGAAAAGATGACAATGGCAAACTTTTTGCTCCTAATAACAGTACCGGAACACTGTTCGCCGTATATGAGTTTCTGGAAAAATTTACCGGAGTTCGCTGGATATGGCCCGGCAAAAGCGGCGAAATCGTTCCCAAACACCGTAATCTCGATCTGAAAGAGCAAACTGTTGCAGTAAAAACGCATCTAAAATCCAGTGATTGGCGCATTATGAATCATAAAAAAAATACGATTGGCTGCTGGCAGTCAGCAAAAAATCACGAGCGTTTCATGAAAGATCAGTATCTCTGGATGAAACGTCACCGTTTTTCCCGCTTTATCAACTACTCCTACGGACATGCTTTCGGAAACTGGTTTGAGCGTTACGGAAAAACCAATCCAGAGTTTTTCAATCTGCTGCCTGACGGAACAAGACGTCCCAACCCATTCACATGGAGTAAAGGCAGACCGCGCTACTGCACCATGTGCGTTACATCTGAATCGCTCATCAAGCAGATCGTGAAAGATCATCCGCGGCATGGGGATAGACAAATGATAAACGTCAATGAAAATGACAATACCGGTTCCTGTGTCTGTGCAAACTGTATGAAGTCAGACAACTCCCCGGTTCCGGATGAGGCACGTCTGAAAAAAGCAAAAGAACTCTTTGCCCAAAACCAGAGAAACTGGGAATTGGATTCTCTCGGAAGTCTCTCTGACCGTTACTGCAAATTTTTCCTTGCCGTTCAGCAAGAAGCTGAAAGACAAAACATCAAAAATCCGCAGGTTGCAGGTTTGATATACTCTAACTACAGCGAGCCGCCGTCAGATAAAATCAAGCTCAATGATCGTATTTATCTGCGTTTCTGTCCGCCTTACATGTACCCGTGGACCCAAAAGAAGATTGATGAATACAAAAAAATATGGAGCGGCTGGGGAAAAACCGGAGCATCTTTGCAATTCCGTCCCAACTACACGCTTGACGGAAACTGTTTCCCGGTACAGTATCACGAAGCATTCTATGACATGTATACCTTCTCTGCCAAAAACGGAATGGTCGCAGTCGATATGGATTCCTACACAGGACACCCAGGCGCACAGGGACTGGTCAATTTCGTGATCGCCACACTCAATCACGACCGGGATACAAAACTTGATGTCATGAAAGATGAATTCTACTCTGCTTTCGGTGCGGCAAAGGAGAAGGTGAAAGAATACTTTGAATACATGACTTATGTGACCATGAAAGTACCGTTCAAAAATCCGCTTGCCGTCCGCAACAACGAGGGCGGACACCTGATGTGGAACATGTTCCTCATGGCAGACAACATTTTCACTCCGCAAGTCATGGCAAAAGCTACCGGTATATTGAAAGATGCCGCAGCGGCTCCCGGACTTGACAAGGCTTCTGCGGAAAGAGTTTATATGCTGCGGTGTGCTTTGGAAAACATCCGTCTGATCATGGCGGCGCAGGTTGAATTCCGCAAATACAAAGCCGGAGCTCCGATCAAATCCTTTGATGAAGCGGTTCAGAAACTTGATGCCTACCGTGCTTCGATCGAGCATACCGGAGCGATCAATGTCGGACACCTGCGCTATCTGGAAGACCGCCACTGGCGAAAAAATCTGCCGATCAAACGCTTCAGCAAAAAATAGTTATTGTCCCATTTTTTGTGAAAGTTGTTCAAACTGCGGTGGCGCATGCATGGGATTTCGCGGAACACCTTGTCACGGCGGAACGTTTGTCGCCGCTCTAATGCGGCGGAACATAAGCTCTGCGTACAACGCAGAGTGCTATCAACATCGCTGGCGTAAGACAGCGATACCTCTCACCGGGAGCGAAGTAGAAAAACAGCAGCGAAAGCGTTGCTGTTTTTTTACATTTGAGCGTACGGGGCTTCGCAGGTAATCAGCGTAAGAAATAAGACCTGTAAGACCTATGACAAAACGGTGCGCCGCGCAAATTTACCAACCGGTATTGACTGCGCGATATTATGCCCACAAGTACTGACTGCACGCATTTTCACCTTTTCCGGTACATTACAGCGCATCCCTCAAAAAACCACATTGCAGTATTTTTAGCGAAGTAAAAGTATTGTAATATCGATATAAAAGTAGTATATTCATGCCAGACAGTAAATCCACACCTATAAAAAGGGGCAATAAATGAAAGCAAATAACAGTTTATTTTCCTTGCAGCGTACTGCAAGGAAGCCCATGGGCTTCACGCTGATTGAACTTCCGGTGGTCACTTCACAACACTGCCGTCATTTTTTTAAACGCTTTGTTTGTACGGATAAGTACGGATGTGTACGGAAACATACGGAGAGTGCCGCTAACAAAAATACGTCGCATCATACTTGCAAAGCAAGTGCTTCATGTACTGCACATAACTCTTGTTTTGCGTCAGCAAAAACTTTTTCGCTTTTCTTGAAAGGGGAATGGGGTTTGGGGAAAGGGGATTATCGAAGCCGACGGTCGGCCTTTTCCCGGGAAAAGAAGTTTTCCCCTTTCCCCAAGAACGCCTTTACCTTAATAGAGCTTCTGGTCGTTATAGCGATCA
>JAZSGR010000103.1:0-9476 GCA_045532825.1 Victivallaceae bacterium
GGAGCCCGTGAAATCCGGGATATTGTAGAACGGATGTTGAACCGTGCATACGACATAGCAATCACCAAAGATCCGACAGAGCAAGGAATGACCGGTTATCTGGATGTCGGAGAAATCGTCGTCAACGGCAATGAATTACAAAAAGCCGTAATTCTCAAGCCGGACATCCCCAAGGGATGTATTTCTGTTAAATCATAATTGACGGAGGGAATCTTATGGTAAAGGTAATAGAAAGAATCATCTACAAAGAAGATCACTCTTTTGAAAAAGTCAGCAAGAAAGTTGAAATATCCGGAAAAATAATCGGAGAAACCATGCTTGCCGGAATCATGAACCTTGACGGCTGGCGTCTTGCAATCAAAGACAACGAACACGAAACCACATTAATTATAACAGGTGATGATGAAGCGGCAATTACCCAAATAAAAAATCTGCTTGCCAAAACGAAAATTGACATCGCAATCTTGACAAATCTCAATGTAAAACAATAAATCAGAAAAACTGATTTCACAACCGGATCTGCATCCATAAAAAAGAGAGGGTGCAGATCTTTTTTTTATACCCTCTAAAAATAAAAAAATAAAAAGGTTGAAATTTTACAGAAAATATGCTATATTAAAGCCAGTTGTTTTTGAGGTAATACAACGGCAAAACCCCTATTTAACAAGTAGCACTCACAAGAAGCTCTATAAGGGTGAAGCCCTGCTTCACCCGCCCATGGGCGGGAAGAGTACTCTGATGCAGTAAATCAAGTTTCTGTTCGATTTTTTTCATTTTTCAACCTCCTGACTGGTTTTATAAAGTTTCAAATAGCAAGATGCAGCCTGAATAAAAAAGATCGTTCCGAGATCACGCACATGATAAGGCAGACGGTCAGTACCGTCCGGCGGCATAACTTTTTCAAGAACAACTCCGCTCAAATTGGGATCAGCGGTTCTGGTAAGCTGCATCGAACAGCAGAACTGCAGCGCACGTTCCGCCAGACGGAACCATTTTTCATCACCGCTGTCACAGCCGGCAGCCATGAAACACCTTGCGGCACACGCTGAACCGCTGGTGGCATGTCCGAAACTGTCGGTCTTGAAATCACTGTAAGTTGCACGGAACAATCCGCCATCCCAGCGCAAAGCCTTCTCATACCATTCAACGGAACGGTAGAAGAGTTCTCTGAAACGTTCATCTCCGGTCTCTTTGTAAACCTCAAGCATCGGCAGTCCCCACCAGAAAGCGTGACGCGGATGGATGCGGCCCAATGCCTTGTTGCACGGAATGAAACTCATCCAGTTGCCCGGCGGATCTTCCAGTTCAAGCAGATGTTCCGCCGTATCCAGAGCGATCTTGCGGTACAATGGATTGCCGGTCAGCCGGTATCCGGTCAGAAACACCGCATCATCCAGCAGCGGACGGTTCTGCGAGGATACGATACCGAATACAAACTCTTCACGTTCAGAGTTGTATATATCTTTGAAAAGTCTCTTTTCCGGCATCCAGGCGTTCCGTGCGACCCATTCGAGAGCCGCAAGAGCCGCTTCGCGGTAACGCATATTACCGGTGGCATCGGCGAGCATGAAAAGTCCGTCAAGCGTTTCCAGAGATGCCGAAGAGTTGATCTCATCCCCCCTGACCTCGCGTGCCGGGAAAAGTCCATCCTCACGCTGATTGGCAAGCAGAAAACCGGCAGAAAACTCCGCATCGGAAATCAGCTCTTTCTTCCCCAGAGCATCCGCTGCCATGACCAGAGCCTTCACCGCCTGTCCGGTATGCCAGTAAGGACAGCAGCAGCTCCAGGTTTTTTCTGCGGCATTGTATTCCCCGCGGATGGCTCCGCGCCACTCCCGGTAATTCATCGCCTTACCCAGCTCACCCACCGGAGTGTTTTCATGACAGCACCCCGGACCGGTCAGCCAGCCGATGGCAGCATGAAGATGTTCTTCCAGTTTATCCTTATCCAGCAAAAACTGCATATACCCCCCTTGGAAAGTAAAATAAATAAGAAAAAATTTGCACATTATTTATAACATGATATATTATATATCAGCAACATATAAATAACAATAGCACTTTTGTAGCATATCATGTCACAGTCTGAACAAACAGCATTGCCGCTTGACAGCCGTTTTTCCATGTATCCGCGTGAATTTGATTTTTTCGTCCGCTCGACCGGACACTTTCACCTGCCGCCGGATAAAAGACAGAAAGAAAAAAATGCAGATTTCGGAGAGATCTTCTGGTGTCTGGACGGCAGAGGTATTTTTCATGACAGATCCGGCAGTAAACACATTCTGCGTCCGGGATGGGTCTGGTATTATCCGCCGGGTTCCCGTCATATCTACTACCCGGATCATTGCGGTTTCCATTACCGCTGGCTCACTATCAGCGGCAAAAATGCGGATATATTGTTTTCTTCATTGAAAATCACCCCGGGACTGCATTATGCCGGAAACTGTCCGGAAGCCCTGTTTGAAGAGATCTACCGTGATATTTCCGATCCTGACACCCAGCTTACTGTGCTGAACCTTGCATTCAGCATCCTGATACGCATCGCCCGCGGCAGCCGCGGAGTCAGCCGGAACGAGGGCAATATCACCGCCGCCGCCATCCGCAAAATAATCGATGATATGTTCAGAGATGAGGAGTTTTCCATAGCTGTTGCCGCCGAACGCCTCGGCGTACACCGCACGACAGTGAGCCGCTGTTTCAAAGCAGCTTACGGAGTTGATCCGGCAAGCTATCTCATATCCTGCCGCCGCCAGGAGGCTCTGCGCCTGATACACACAACCTCTCTCCCGATCGGAGTGATAGCGCAGAAAAGCGGTTTTTCCACCAGCAATTACTGTATACGTTCAATACGCAAACTTACCGGCAGCACCCCCGGCGAACTGCGGAGGATACGCCACACTCCGGAACAGAAGTGATGATCTTATCTGGTATAGACTTTTACATTGTCAAAAAAGGCTCCGGCATCGGTATACAAGCCGATGTATTCCCCTTCCAGCACCCGGAATGTCTCCCGGTACTGCGCCACCAGTCTGCCGTCGATGTGCCATGACAGTACATTGCCGGATCTTTCACAGACTATATGATGACGCCTGCCGGGTTCTATCACCGGACGCGCAATGCGCAGCACCTGCACCTTTTCGCGGTTTATCCTGCTGAAATTATTGCCGTAAGTCCCGAAAGCAAACAGATATCCGCTGTTGCCGTAGCGCGCCATGGAATTATCGCACAGTATCCCGTCAAGATCGCAGGCGGCATTGCCCTTTTCCACCCATGCGTCAAAACACAGCCGCTGGTCTCCGGGAAACTTTTTGTTGATGTAGACCGCATCGCCGCGCCCGGAAAGGACTCCGTTTGCGATCTTCCAGTTGCCGTGGATGATCTTCCAGTCATTTCCAAGATCCTTGCGGCTGAAATCATCTGAAAAGACCATTTTCCATTCACCTTTTTTTTCCGTCACTGCTTTTTTTTTCGCCGCAGACGGATAAAATATTTCATAAAACGGAGCGATATCGATCTTGAGCGGATATGCCCAGGAGGCAATGATCGCTTCAAGATTTCCCGGTTCGCAATTACCTCTCACCTTCTCAACTCCGAGTTTTTTCGCAAGTTTTACCGCTTCCAGCAGTTTTGCTGAATTTTCCTTTTTCCTTGAGTCGATATATTTGTGGAACGCATGATCTTTATCAGCGGCATACTGTCCTGCGATCAGAGCATCACCTGCAACTCCGGCAAAAAGATAAGTCATCATGGTAAGTTCCACCCGGCGGCGAATGACCGGATCATTTCCGGCAAGTTTCAACGCTTCGCGGCACAGACTGATGCACTCATCCCACATTTCGTGATCGTAAATATAAGGCTGGAAAATAATTCTGCCGTACTCGGTGAACAACTCCTCACTGCTCTTGCGGCGGAGCGTTTCCCTTTCGATCAGATCAAAACATTTGCGCATAGGGATGCCGGCTTTCCCATAGTACTTTTCAAAAAAATCATCCAGCAGAAGCTCAAGATCATAATCAGGATCCCACATCAGCTTTGATTCGATATAATAAAACGGCTGTCCGAGAGAAAGTACCGAAGCAACACCCTCATCAAAATATCCGCCGCGGTAGTGGTTTTCCCGGGCAAGGCGGATCTTTTCAGGCATCAGCGACAGCGGCATCGGCCCCCATTTGAAAGTGAACCAGCCGTTGTAATCCCACCGCTGAAGATTGCTGACATATTTTGCCCATCCGGCAACCAGTTCCGGAGCCCCACGGGTGACTTCGACCTGCAGATTGCCGCGCGCCCGGGTGCGCACCGGCAGATTGACATAGCCCTGATAGGCAAAGAAACGGGCGGCTTTGCCCTCCCCCGGAAAGGCTTTTTCCAGTGCTTCAGTTATCTGATTGGCAAGTGTGATGACCCGGTCGGTATAATTTTCCGGAGCGGCATCAAGTTTGCGGCATTTTTCACACAGACACCAGCCGCCGCCGTCGATGGGTTCGATGCTGAAATACTGTGCCCGGCGGTCCTTGCGGAGAAGTTCAATGGCTTTCTGCTGAAACAGCCTGACCACATCAGGATTTCCGGTACACGGATTGAGCTTGTTGCGGCTGGGTACATCACGTATGCCCCGGTCATCCATGCCGAAATACTCCGGATGACTGGCAAACATGCTTTCCGGAATGATCCTGTCAAGATGCGGTGCCACCATTTTGTGGAATTTCGCATAATTCCCCAGATCAAGTTTATTGCGCCTGCCCCACTCGTCAAGATCACGGGATCTCAAACCTTTGAGATAATCATAAGGCGCGGAAAGCTGTATGCGGCGCATGGCAAAAAACGGAACATAACGCCACTTGCCGACCGGCAGCTCCACCGATTTTCCGGCGGGAACAAACCCACCGTCTTTACCGGCATCGAACCAGCGGAATCCTGCATGTTCAAGCAAAGAATAAACCGCATTCAATGCACCGTTTTCAGCATCTCCGGCAAGGATACAGCGATCACTGGTGATGGAAATAAAAATCTCATCATGGGCAAATTTTTCTTTCAGACCGGCTGCCTTGCCGATAAAGATCCGGAACGCTCTGCCCGGAGTTTGTGTTTTGCGCACCGAGATCCTTCCGCCGGTGATCTTCAAAAGATGTGTCCGCAGATCATAAGCTGCGGTCACCTCGTTTTTTTCCGGTTTCTGGGCGATGATGATCTCGATATAAGTTTTCTTATCAAGAGTCACACTGCCCTGCGTTCCTGAAAGCACAAACGGTTTTACTCCGCCGGTTTTTCTCACAGGTACAGAGACTTTTTCGACCGGAGCAGGATACGCTGTTTTTTCTCCGGCAAGAAACGCGATCTCTGCCGGAGTCAGGCATTGGCGGTACAGTCTGAATTCATCGAGCGCACCGTCAAGTTCAAACAACTGCGGTCTGCCGTACTCCGGCACGGGATATGCTCCGAGAGTGATAACAGATGCCGGAACCGGACGCACATTAACCATTCTTTTTGCCGCACCTCTGCCGTTGATATAAGCGGTTATTTCGTATTGGAACGGAAAACTTTTCTTACTGTTCCTGACAAGTTTCCAGGTGTACGCGATATGGTTCCAGCGGTCACTTTTCCACGCAGGAGCGCTTATACGCATATAAGGAAAAATCAGACTTCTGCCGTCAAATGCGATATTGACACCCTGCAGTTCCTTTGCCGGACCGCCGATATTGAGGATCGTCCGCTGACTGTCACGCACCAGCGGCAGGTCAGGTTTCACCCAGACGGAAAACGTTCCGGCATCAGGATCTATGAATTTTCCGTCATATTTGACAAAACTGTGTTTCCGGATGGAAAAATATGCGCCTCTGCCCTTTTTTCCGGCAGAGAAACCGACATTTGATGATTTACCGGCAGTACGGTTTTCAAATCCGTCATAAAGAGCCGGTTCCGGCATGGCGGCAGCAGAGAAAAACGCCGCAAGCAGCACAAGTCCGCAAAAAGTTTTCATTTTGAATATTCCACTTTGATATTTCTGATATTGCCGGAAAAGTCTTTCACCGCTCCGGGAGTTCCGGCATACGGTATCATCCACATGTCAAACTCCGCCGACTTTCCGGGCCACAGCACGGAGTTTTCCAGTCTGAACAGAGCGGAAACCCGCAAACTGCGGCTTTTGGCGATATACCGCGCCAGCAGATTGTCAACTTTTGCATGATCGGCAAGCACCACACCGAACCCGTAAGCCGCCGCAAAGGTATCGAGCCAGATATCCTGTCCGGCCGCCGGTCTGCGCAGCAGAAAACTGCCGGAATCAACCGTTCCTTCTGAAATCCTGCCGTTCTGAAGTGTTCCGGCAAAACGGATGGTGCCGGCAGGTGTTTTCCCCTCCGCAAGCACCTGATACATGCCGGTATTCACGGTATTTATCTGAACCAGCTGATTTGCGCTATCATTGACAAAGATGAATTTTGACAATATTTCATTGCGTCCGTTGAACACACTCAAATCGTTGATGATCCTGACGGTTTTTCCGTTATCCGTGCCTTTTTTCACCAGTTCACAGCGTATAACACTGCGGACTTTTCCGGCAGAAACAACATTTACCCGGAAACTGCTGTTTTTCCATTTCCAGGAGTTATCCATGCGCGGTTCAAGCACGAATGCCCCTGCGACGCACTGCCATTTGCCGTCCTTCAGACAGAAAAATCTGCGCAAAAGCGGTTTCTGCCGGTGAACGGATACTTTCACCGACCGGTTTTCAGCAGAAAGCTCCAACGCCTTATCCTTTACCGCACCGGAAACTGCCGGAGCCTGCCGGGAAAAACTTACCGTAAAAACATTGTTTCCCGGATGAAGATCGGCAGGAAACGCTATTTCATCATCTTTGCCGGCTTTGCCGTCATTATCAAGATCATCAAACTGTCCGGCAAGAGTTTTTCCGGAATGATCTTTTACTGTCACCGCATTGAAGTCCCCCTCCGCTCCGATCTCCCCGATACGGGAGACCACCGGAAAACCGGAAATCACTCCGCTGCTGTTATTGACGATATTTATTTTAAAATCACTTCCATGCAGTATCACGGCTGCGGAAAACAGGAGCAGTACAAATAAAAACTTCATTGTTACCTCTTTATTTACTGGTTGTAATATTCAGCATTTCAGCCGGCGGCACCGTTACCGTCCGGCATCCGCCGCCGCTGAATATTTTTGCACTCTGCGGCAGATCGAAATCGGTATTGAGCATGAAAATCCTGCGGCAGTCCGGCTCCTCATACACGGCATAGCGTATTTTATCCGAAGCACAGACTTTCACCGGTGAAGAACTGATCTCACCGGCACAGATACACCTGACAAGTTCACTGAAAAACTGCTCTATTCCGGTACTGCCGGGATAGCCCCACAGAGTGACAAGCGAAGCAAAACCTCTGCCCACAGCAAATTCAGTCATCGCCGGCAGGACCTTCAGGCTGCTCTTCTCCCGGAGCTGATAAGCTCCGAACACCTGTGCGACTTGAGCGATCACTTCTGCTCCGGCAAGCTCAACATCTGCCGACGGGATAACGGTATCCATCCACTTGGGATCCGCATTTTCCGTCCAATCCGGATAAACGTATCCGGGTATCTGCGTTGCTCCGGTGATCTTTATGCCGCTGTGCCGGATAAGTTCCCCCCTGCCCGTGATCTTCACTCCGAAAAGTTCCGAAAGATCGCCGTCATTGAAAAGAGTAATATCGCTGCTGCGGTCAGTGGAAATATTTAGATGCCCCAATGTCATGAACAGTCTGCCGCCGTTTGAAACATACTGCCTGAGCTTGTCATAAAGCTCTTCATCCATAGTGTTCCATCCGAGAAAAACCAGACACGGATACTTCTGCAGTATTTCAAGCGGAGCTTCAGAGGGGATCACATCAAACTGCCCCATCGGCGGATTTCCGGAAAAATCGTGATCTCCGGTACGGCAGGCATCGAACCAGTCGCTTTTTTTCAGCAGAGCGGAAATATGTTTCCAGCTGTTTTCCGGATCGCTTTCAAGAAAACTGTCATTTTTATATTGTCCCCAGACCTCGCGGTTCCACAATCCGCCGGTTCCGTCATACTTGCCGTGGACTATTCCGATACCGGCTGCCGGACCGCACGCAGGACGGGGATTTTCATCCGCATAACGGAAAAACTTCTGCATGATACTGCGGTAACGGCTGCATACCGGTCCGTCGATATCATGTTTCTGCCCGAACGCACTTGCCATGCCGAATTCTCCGGTCTCTGAAATGATCCAGTCCGCCCCCGCCAGATAGGCATAATAAAGCGACATCTGCCAGCGTTTGAACCAGAGTTCATCTTTTTTTACTCCGCCGTACCAGACCATGGCGACGTCAACCCCGAAGCTCTCCCTGCCGCTGCCGCGCGATGCTCCGCGCACCGCAGGAAACATCAGGTCACAGCTGCCGGGGAACATTTCAAGCGCAACAGACTCCATTCCGGCTTCCAGATGATATTTATGCAGAAGCGAAGAATCGATACACTCAAGTTCCCCTCTGCCGTACCGCTGTTCAGTCTCAATCGCTTTTTTCACCGCAGCAACATAGAGGTCATGAGCCTCTTTCACGTCATCCGTCTGTTCCGGCAGCAGGTTGTCGTGTTTGTAACCGAGCGGCCAGTACACGCTGCCGCCGCGTTCACATATCGAATGACAGCCCATATAAAACCTGCCGCCGAGTTTACGGAAATAAAGCCAGTCCTCTTCCGTCAGTGTATCAAGTATCTTCCACGGAACAAACGTGTAACGGTCGAGAAATTCGCTGAATGAAAAATATATGTGGTTTTCCACGCAGAACTTAACCGCCTTTTCGATCGTCGGACGGGTGACACAGGTATCCTTGTGCCAATGGATCTTCAAATTGACATAATTGCCCAGTTTATATGCGGCAAACCGTTCCAGATGACTGATCCCGATACGGTCGTTGATGCTAACCATTGATCCGAACTTGACCGGACCGATCCTCATTTGCATATCCATGAACGCCCCGCATCACTTGCCGTACCACATATCATACTCTGACTCTCCGGCGGCGGCGGAAAAATTATCCGCATGAGAACCGGTGTGTCCGTCGCAGAACAGCATATTGGTAAACTTGTTGTGCCGGTAGGAGACGCGCTCCTTGCCGGTTCCCGGAGCATACGTCATGTAGGTATTGGTGGATACTTCATTCGGCCAGGTATCGACCGCCAGTATCAACCGGGACGGACGGCGCACAAAGGAAAGTTTATTCCACTTATCACCGTGCCAGTAACCGTTGTAATTCACACCGAAATCAGTTCCGTATTCATAAGAGCTGCCATGGTATCCGTATCCCTCGCTGGTGGGACAGTCGAAGTAAAGATGCTTATCCTTGCCGTTTGAGACATTGGTCGTAAGGTACGGATAAATCGTCCCTTTGGTAGAATCACGGCGGTACCAGTGACTGTACCACGGATAATAATCATAATCGTTGCCGTAAAGATTGAAC
>JAZSGR010000061.1:0-20072 GCA_045532825.1 Victivallaceae bacterium
TCAGACCGGGATTTTGCTATTGCCTTCTTTCAGATTCCACCTCACAATGGACACCCTTGGCTTTCGCTAACAGTTCCTACTGACAAGGTCTGTATCGGACTTTCACCGACGAGTCAATGCGCGTGCCGCGCATACAAAAAACGCGGAAGAAAGCATTTTGCCCTCTTCCGCGCAGTCTTTCTGCAAAGGATATTTTATTTGCAGGATTTGTACAGCGGTCCGTAGGTCTGGCAGGCGCGGTAATCCTGACCTTCCTTATCCATGCCGAATGCGTTCCAGCAGGCGGGACGGTAGATGTCCTCCGCGGGAACGTTGTGCATGCAAACCGGAATACGCAGCATTGAGCACATGGTGATCAAATCCGCTCCGATGTGACCGTAGGAGATCGCGCCGTGGTTGGCCCCCCAGTTCATCATGACTTCGTAAGCGGTCTTGAACGGAGATCCCTCTTTGCCGTCGCAGCGCGGAGCAAACCAGGTGCAGGGCCAGGTCGGATTGGTACGTTTCATGAGCTTGTCATTGACCTCTTTGGGCAGATTGACGGTCCATCCTTCCACGATCTGCAGCACCGGTCCGAGTCCCTGGACCAGATTGAGACGGATCATAGTGACCGGCATTTCAGCGTAGGTATCGAAATGGCTGGAGAAACCGCCTCCGCGGAAGTTGTCGAAACCAGCTTCGCACCAGACGGTGGCATCGGTCATCTTTTTGATATCGCTTTCGGTGACTTCCCACCATTTTTTCATGACCGCGTTACCGTTTTCATCGGTGCAGACACCGCTGGCATCCAGACAGGCGGCACCGGAGTTGAGCAGGTGGATGATACCGTCTGACTCTTTGGCTTTGCCTTCGAGTTTGTAACCGGTAACACGCTGAGTCGCTTCACTTGACCAGTAGGTACGCACGTCGGCAAATATCTGGGCACGGTGGGTCAGCAGACGCATCATAAGCATGCCCATGCCGTTGAGGATGTCGTTCTCGGTGGCAAGGGTAAAGGGCTCACGGGCACCCTCGTAATCAAAAGTGGAGCTCAGCAGAGCTTCAGGATAATCGCAGTTGGGCCAGTGATCGGTCCACTGACGCTGTCCCTGGAAACCGCCGGCGATAGCGTTGTGTCCGGCTTTTTCCTCTTCAAAGGCATCGGGAAGATTCTGATTTCCTGCCATCAGATCCTTGATGATGCAGTACATTTTGACCGTAAATTCCCACTGTTTTTCCTTTTCCTCTTTTGTGAACTTGATTTTGCGTTCTTTGCCGAGGAAATCGACTTTTTCCGGATTGTCATCCCAGCCTTCTTTGCAGTGTTCTCTGGTCCAGGCGAGAGCTTTCTGATACTCTTCTTCGCAGTAGATACCCTCTTCCATGCGGCGCAGGACTTCGACTTCATCAACAGACTCGACACGCATGCCGAAATAGCTTTCCATCATATCCTGATCGACGATGGATCCGGCGATGCCCATGCACTGGGAACCGATCTGCAGATAGGATTTTCCGCGCATGGTGGCAACTGCGACAGCAGCACGTCCGAATCTCAAAAGTTTTTCTTTCACATCTTCGGGGATCTGATCGACCTGATCGAGATCCTGGACTTCATGACCGTAGATACCGAATGCGGGCAATCCCTTCTGGGCGTGTCCGGCAAGCACGGCGGCAAGATAAACTGCTCCGGGACGTTCGGTTCCGTTGAATCCCCAGACGCCCTTGATGGTCTGCGGATCCATATCCATGGTCTCTGAACCGTAGCACCAGCAGGAGGTAACAGAGAGAGTGATGGAAACTCCGGCTTTGCGGAATTTGTCAGCACATGCGGCAGCTTCCGGAACACGTCCGATACAGGTATCTGCCAGTACGACTTTGACCGGTTCGCCGTTGGAGTAAAACAGATTTTCTTCAAAAAGTTTTTTTGCGGCATTCGCCATTGCCCACACGGTGGGTTCAAGCGATTCACGCAGCATCATGGGTCCGCGGCGGCCGTCGATACAGGGACGGATACCGATCACCGGATAATCACCGATATATCTGTTTTTTTTCATCACTTTTCTCCTTTTGATGAGTATATTATGATACTGAAAACACCTTTATAACAAACTACAAGGAAAAAATAACACGTTTTTCTGATTTTTCAAGCAGAAAACTATTTCAGAACGATCAAAAGTCATGCAAAAAAATCAAATCCATATTCATCCCACAGATATTCCATAATTTTTCGTTATTGTCCCATTTTTTGTAAAAGTTGTTCAAACTGCGGTGGCGCATCGCGGGCAATCCCGTGGTACACTTTATCACGGCGAAGAAGAATAGGGCGAAGACGGATCCCGCGCCGTCCCCGGCGCCAAAAGAAGACCTTGCTCCCCGCGACATCCACCGATCGCAGACAGAGCCGTTTTTCGAGCTTGAAAAAATATGCTGTGTGATATTTCAGCTTTAACAAGAACCATCATACAGAAATATGTTCAAAAGCATCTGCATCAAAAAGACCTCTGTCGGTAAGTTTGAGATGAGGTATCACCGGAAGAGCAAGAAATGAGAGCTGCTGAAAAGGTTCTGTAAGTGTACAGCCGGTGTCCTGCAAAGCCTTTGAAATATTCTTCAGGCATATATCCAACTTATCAAACGGTTCCGCAGACAATAAACCTGCCACAGGGAAAGGTACCGCTGCAGTTACTTTTCCGGAATTTACCACAACCTGACCGCCCTGAAGTTTGATAAGAGCATTGACTGCCGCAGCCATGTCCCCGTCTGAAGTTCCAAGTACACAGATATTATGCGAATCATGTGCCACCGTTGCGGCTATTGCGCCTGATTTCAAACCGAAACCGCGGACAAACCCCAATCCGATATTACCATTTTTACCATGCCGTTCTATTACAGCAATTTTGATGATATCCCGATTTATATCAGGAAATTTCTCCCCGTTTTCAACTTTGAGTTCACAAAAGTCCTTGCCGGTTATAAGAGAACCGGATTCAACAGTTATAACCGGAGTTCGGATATTTTCAGACTTTATGCGGAACTGTTCCGGAGTTACAGGAACAAGCTTGACAGAGTTTAACATTTCTGCGGGAACTTGAATGTTTTTTTTATTGAGATTTTTGATATTTTTCCCCTTGACAAAAACTGACCTGACAATACATTTTTCAAGGTCGGAAAGCAACACGATATCAGCAATCCTTCCGGGAGCAAGCAAGCCCCGGTCATTGAGACCGGCATGTTTTGCCGCTGACCATGATGCAGCACGGTAAACTGCCAGAGGTGATACCCCTGCTGCAATGGCACGGCGTATCATAGAATCGATATGACCGGTAGCTGCAGTTTCGGCAGGCGACCGGTCATCGCTGCAAAATGAGATAAATGGCGAATTTTCCACCGTCAGAAGCGGCAGCAAAGCATCAAGATTACGGGCCGCTGAACCTTCTCTGATAAAAATGTGCAAACCGCGCCGCAACTTCTCCGATGCTTCAGACAACAAAGTGCTTTCGTGACAGTTTACAACACCAGCCGCAGCACAGGCATTTAATTCTTTGCCGCTGACTAGCGGACAATGACCATCTATGCGGTTAAAAAGTTCCGTTTTTGCCATTACATCCGATTCTCCATTGAGCAGACCTGGAACATTCATCAGCTCTGCCAACGCGCTTTCAGGGTGCTTTTCGTGCCATTTGCGGATAATTGCAGAAGTGATTTCACCTCCCGCTGTTTCAAAAGGTGTTGCCGGAACGCATGAACTTAAATTCACCACCAGAGACATGTCAAGTTTTTCAGCGGCATCGAAGAAAAATTCAAATGCTTTTTCGCCAACCACATTCGCCAATTCATGTGGATCGCAAATCGTTGTGGTGACTCCGTGGGGCAGTACCAGTTTTTCGTATCCGTCAGGCAGCAGATGCGTTGACTCCAGATGCACATGACTGTCGATGAATCCGGGAACCGCGTACAAACCGGTCCCGTCAACGACTGCAACGGCTTGAGTATATTGTCCCAATCCGGCGATCATGCCGTCTATTACAGCAATATCACACGTTTCAACAGAACCGTCTGTAAGATGAAAAACATTCACGTTTGAGATTATTAAATCTGCCGTAATTCTGCCCAGAGCACAGTCTATGAGTCGTTTTTTCATCTTGAAAATCCTTTATTGTGACGGTGAAATATATTCCATTATCAGCAAGGTTATATCGTCATTCTGGATGGCGTCTCCGGCAAATTCAGATGTTTTGCGGCGAATGAAATCAAGTACTTCCGGTAATGAACCTTCTGAAGCAACAACACTTTCCATAAGTCTTTGCTCTCCGAAAAGTTCGTTCCGGGAATTCATTGCTTCTGTAACACCATCCGTATAGAGGAAAAGTTTATCTCCGGGCTGCAACTGCACCTGGATCGCAGTATATTTTGCTTTCGGGGATGCGCTCAATACCAGTGAATGTTTTATTTTGAGGTATTCTGCCTTGTTGTCGGAGTGTTTGAGCAGCGGCGGATTGTGTCCGGCATTGACGCACTGGATCATACCGGTACGGCGGTCGAGAACCGCCAGAAATGCAGTAAGAAACATGTGAGCTTTGTTGTTTCGGCAAAGTTCCTGATTGGCTGCGGCAAATGCTTCTGCCGGAGGATATGAAAGTATCAGTTCCTTGAGCAGTGATTTCGCATTCATCATGTAGAGGGCTGCCGTGATACCCTTGCCGGAAACATCTGCGATCAGCAATGCGGTACGGTTTTCATCGATGGTGAAAAAATCGTAGAAATCGCCTCCGACTTCTCTCGCTGTGAACATGCCTGCATACAGACGGTAATTCGGTGTGTCATGAAAATCAACCGGCAGAACTGAAGTCTGTATCGTTTTACCCATTTCCAGTTCCGCGTCGATGCGTCTGGACTCACATTCAACAGCTTTTTTCAACGCAGCAACGGTGGAATTTATGCCCGAGGAAAGGGATTGAAATTCTGTGGTTGTGTTAACATTGATCTCTTTTTCCAGATTGCCTTCTGTGATTTCTTTCAGAGAATCATTCACAGTGTATATACCGTTTATGACAACTTTTTGCAGCAGTCTTGATATCAGAAGAAATATCACTCCGAAAAGAATGAGGTTACCGATTATAAGTATCTTGATCACCGAATCGCGGGACATATACATCTCTTCTTTAGGCAGATGAGCGGTCAGCAGATAATCTCCGTAGGCTGACACCAGAGAAATACCGTCGCCTGTACGCATGATGTTCCGGTAATCCGGCCGGAAGCCGGGATTTCTTTCAATCCGCAAATGTCCATTCATACCGATGCGGATATCCTGTCCGATATTTTTGACATTGGCAAGATGTTTTGCTTCTGCGATGCGTTCCGGGCGGTACCCTATCTGGACGATGCCGGGAGCATCAAGTCTGGCTGTTCCGGCATATTGGAAAAGGATATTCAGTACGCCGTTGTGTTGAGGTTGCTGGACCAGAGAAAATCCCGGATCTTTGCACGCCGGCATAAATTCAGCAGATTGCTCCGAGGACTTCATATCATATCCGCGGTAACTTTTGACTCCTCCGGTAGCAGGTGTGTAGGCAAGAGAAGCGATAAGTATCCCGTCAGCATCGGAAACATGTATTTCATCGACATCAAGTTTTTTTCTGATATCATCAAGTTTATCATTGTCATTCAGAATGGCCGGGTTCTCTTTTATCATCATAGCCAGAGCGTGTGTTTTGGCAAGCGCAGAGGCGTTGGACATGGCGATGATCGTTTGCAGATTTTTTCTGGTATTTCTAATCCGCAGCGCGGCATCATCCAGATTGGTCCGGAGCAGTTCAATTGCGGAATTTTCTGCCAGATTGCTGTGGATCCACCATGAGGAAAGAAATGTTATCAGAAATGCCGCAATAACAAATACGAACAGCCATTTTTGAAAGAGAAATTTCATTTGTTTTCCGTTTTTGATTTTTTTATCAAGGTAAGGATATTGCGGTCATTCTGCCGTACATATACAACATCATCCATCATTTTTTTGACCATGAAAAGTCCGAGTCCGCCAACCTTACGCCCGGCAAGCCGGCTTTGGGTATCCGGTGCTTCACTTTTCAGCGGATCGAATGCAGTTCCGCTGTCACTGAAAATGATATGCAGTTCCTGCTCAGAAGGAAAATAGTCCGCGCTGACAGAAACTTTTCCGGTACTTTCTCCGTAGGCGTAACCGGAAATATTTGTGAATATTTCATCACATGAAATCAGTATCTGTTTTTTTTCCCGCGCTTGAAACTGCAATTCATCAGCTATGCCGGAAATCCAATCACGCAGCACCGGAAAATTTTTCCGTACGGCTTCAAGTACAAGCTGTTCTTTACCGTCAAACCGGAAATGACAGACAGACTGTTCCATATTGCATCCCGTTTTATTCCAGATCGAGCAATGAGTCAAAACCGGTCATCTCAAAGATTTCTCTGATATCTTCATTGATATTCCTGACAGTCATCGAACCGTCACATTCCTCCATTTGCTGATTTGCCATGAGAATGACCCGCAAACCCGCGCTGGAGATATAATCGACTGCAGCAAAATCCATTATCAATTCCGTGACGCCCTCCCAGTTTTCCTGCAGCAGGGAATCCAGTTGCGGTGCAGTCACAGTGTCGATACTGCCAGTTACAGCGACCGTGAGAGAATTTGCGTTTTTATCAAATGTTGCTTCCATTATTCCATTTTCCTTCAATTTTAGTTTATTGCAAAATCACCTGAATGAGCGGACTTGAGTGCGGAGCTTTTGTATCATCAAATTTCATATAACGTTAAAATTTGATAAAAAGTTGATTGATACCGTTCTCAAGAACCGAATATTCGCTTGACGATGTACGTTTTTTCACGATCATCCGGGCAAGTTCTCCGGCTTCTGATGCGGACTCCAGCGGATTTGCGGCATTACCGCTCCACGTTATGCGCAGTTCGGTCTGTTTGGTTTCTTCGGAAATTCCGATTTCCAGTTCTGCCAGTTCGATTTCCGGAAAAATGATATTGACAAGCAGCTCTTCCAGCACCAGATGCAGTGTTTTGATCTGTTTGGCGTCAAGCATCTGTTTTTCGGCAAATTCAGTAAAACGCCCCATGAAGTGATAAAGGTCGAAGTCTGCCTTGTTAAGTACCGTGTTGAACATACCGATGCGCCGCAGAAACGCACGCGTTTTGCTTTTTGAGGGATTTTCAAAAAGTTCTTTTGCAGGCCCCTCTTCGTAAACGATGCCTTCATCCATATAGAAAATGCGGCTTGATACATCACGGGCAAAACGCATTTCGTGAGTCACGATCAACATGGTGATCCCGGTTTTTGCAAGGCTGCGCATAACGGAAAGAACCTCATTTACCATGGTAGGATCCAGCGCTGAAGTAGGTTCATCAAAGAGGATTATTTCCGGTTCCATAGCCAGGGCGCGTGCGATGGCGATACGCTGCTGCTGTCCTCCCGAGAGTTCTCCCGGGAGGGCGTGTGCCTTATTGGCGAGTCCCACCAATTTCAGGAGTTTCATGGCGCACTCTTCAGCCTCCTGACGGCTTTTTTTGAGCAGAGATACCGGCGCCAGAGTGATGTTTTCCAATACAGTCAGATGACCGAAAAGGTTGAAAGACTGGAATACCATACCCATTTTCCGGCGGATGGCGGCAATATCGTTTTTTCCGTCAAGGATGTTTTTGCCATCGATCCATATTTCACCGCCGTCAGGCTGTTCAAGAAGGTTCAGACAGCGCAGGAATGTGCTTTTTCCTGTTCCGGAGGGTCCGATAATGGATATGACTTCGCCTTTGCTGATAACGGCATTTACATCTTTCAAAACAGCATTGCCGTTGTAGATCTTTTTCAGATTTTTTACTTCGATCATTTTGAGACCTCCATTCTTTTGCTGCGCCGTCTGGCTGGATCAAGATGACGGTCGAGCCAAACCAGAAAACCTGCCATGATCCACGCTGTTGCAAAGTAGATCAATGCGGTGGCGATCAACGGGAAAAAGGCTTCGTAAGTACGGCTGCGGATGATGTCACTTACTTTGGTCAGATCCTGAATAGCGATGTAACCTACGATAGAAGTGGATTTCAGCATATTGATGAATTCTCCGCGGTAAATCGGCAGTATCTGACGCATTGCCTGAGGCAGGACCACTTTGCAGAAAGTCTGACAGCGGTTGAATCCCAGAGCCAGAGCAGCTTCGCGTTGTCCTTTGGGGACTGAATCAATGCCGGTACGGAGCATTTCTCCGGCATAAGCGGCAAAGTTCAAAGAAAATCCGATGATCGCCACGAGAACTGCATTGATATCGACAGTGGCAAACACGAGGTAATAAAGCACCATTAAAAGTACCAGAATGGGAGTGCCCTGCATCAGGGAAATGAAAATTTTACCGCAGAAACAGAGGAATTTGTTTTTCGCGGTCCGCAACCACCATACGGGGAATGCCAGAATGGTTCCGGCGACGGCCGAAAGCAATGTGATGATAACGGTGATCTTCAGACCTTCAAGCACAAGACGCCAGCGGTTTTCCCGGATAAAGGTGCGCTCAAAACTTGTTTTCAATTCAGAAAATGTCTTTTTTGCAGCTTGGCAGAATGGAACTTTCTCTGCCTTGAGGTCCTGTTCCTTCCGTACCAGAATTGTTACTCCGCCTTTGTAGTGAGGCGGCAGGAAGTCTACTTTTTCCATGCGTTCAGGGGTAATAGACATGGAGCCGCCGGAGAGATCAACTTTGCCGGATGCGATCATTTCCATTCTTGCACCGCTTACGATCGATATAAATTCAAGTTCCATATCCAGTTCGGCTGCGATACGATTGATGACATCCATCTCATATCCGGTCGGTTTGCCGTCAGCATCGATATAGCACAACGGCTCATAGTAGGGAGCCAGTGCTGCACGCAGCTTGCCGTTTTTGCCGGAAGAATTGAATTTTTTTGCCCAATCGGTCAGCACTTTTTTGCCGGGATCAGAACCGCACCAGCGTTTTTTCAATTTGGAAAGAGTACCGTCTTTTTCCATTTTGCGTACAACTGCTGATGCCCGTTCTTTCAATCTTGAATTTTTGGGCATGGCAAATCCGTAATTGTCATCAATAAAAATGGAGGCGATCTCCAGTTGGTCCGGATGGCGGCCGACAAAGTTTCTGGCGATAGGTTCATCCAACAGAACAGCCGCGACTTTTCCGGTCAGCAACGCTTGTACCGAGCTGTGATTATCAGAAAAGTAAACATGCTTGATCCCGGGAGCAAACTTGTCAGCCAGAGTATGCAGATTGCCTCCGACATTGCTGCCGGTCTGTTTGCCTGTGAGATCAGTAACTTTTTTTATCCCGGAATCGTTTGACCTGTAATTATCTTTATGAACCAGGGCTGCGATGGATGAATCCACATAACAATCCGAAAACAAAACATTTTCGCTGCGTTCCGGAGTCGCATTCAAATTAGAAATCAGCATGTCGATCTTGCCGGTTTCCAACGATGAAAGCAATGCCGGATAGGTCATGTTTTTAAGTTCTATTTCCGCATTGAGATAAAGTGCCAGACGCCGCGTGAATTCAATATCGAACCCGGAGAGATTATTTTTTGCATCAAAGAAACTCATGGGGGGATTCAAACCTTCAGTTCCCACGATGAATTTCCGGGTCGGTTTTGCCGGAGCCGGGATAGCGGGGACTGCGGGAAGTTTATCTGTCAAGCACCACCTTTTGAACATATCATCATAAGTGCCGTCACTCCGGTATTTTTTGATGAACGCGTTGACTTCCCTGCATAACGCTGAATTTTTCTTCGGGAGTCCGATCACAATAAATTCATCGGCGATCTTTTCGTCGAGCAGAGTCAGCATGGGATTGGAACGGGCAACATATTCCATACTGTTGCGGTCAAAGAGAAAGGCATCGATTTTCTTTGTCTGGACCGCCAGATACCCTTCAGAGAGAGAATTGAAATAGATGATTTTTCCATTGGGGTATTTTTTTTCGCCTACCGTCATGGCGGCTGCCCCCTCCGGAACGCCGATTTTTGTTCCGCTTCTGTTCAGATCCAGTTCTGCATTTTTCGGGACTGCCGACTTGCCCTGATCATTGCATCCTTGAATCAAAACAGAAAAAAGAACTGTCAGCAACAATATAAGTTTCTTCATTTCCAACACCCATTATATTATTCTGCAATTATAGAATTACAGCGTTTAATATAACATCAGTTCGTATAAAAACAAGTGTTTGATGAGAGTTTCCGGATCTTCACGATGCCGGCATCACCGGGAAATCCACTGGAGGAGATGATTGTATGCAGTTGAGTGAAGGTTTAAAATTTCCTGCTGACGGACTTTCACCGGCAAGTCAATGCGCGTGCCGCGCATACCAAAGGAACGGTACACGGCAAAAATACCGTATCCGTTCCTCCGCAGTCATACAGGTGGACTTACGGACGCGTAAACTCTGAAACGTCCAGCATATAAACCTGACGGCTGCCCTCGTGGATCGAATCAAAACAGACAAAACGGTCATCGCGCGACCAGTTTGGATGCAGGTCGCAGCGGGTCGGTATCGGATATGAAGGATCAGAGAAAAACTCACCGATCTCAAACGCCTGCTGTTTTTCAAGATCATAAAGGAACAGACGACGCATACTGCCGGCATCTTCAAACGGATAACTGTCGGTCAGCATCCATTTGCCGTCCGATGAATACGAGCAGTGTCCGTCCCCCGGAAATACGTCTTTGGCAATGATTTCAGTCTTATGACTCCTGTCGGTGAACAGATAATACTGCAAGCCGCCTTTGTGACGCTTGGAAAAATTGATGATTTTATCATTTGCTGTCCAGGTGTAATGACTGCTGATGTCCTCAAGATTGAGCGGCCACACTTCTGAACCGTCGCGGTTGGCAGTGAACATGTGGGTAAGATGCCAGCCGGGAGTACCGTCATCGTTCCACAACCGCCAGCGGTGGAAAAATGCTATGCGTTTACTGTCAGGAGAAAACAGCATATGATTGAACCAGCCGGGAGTGTCTTCCATATCGGAACGGAAATATTTTCCGGTGATTTCAGCCACACTGATGATAAGTTTGGCGGTATTCTTCTTGAGGTCGACAAGCCACACACCGTCATCTTCCGGAACATTGATTTTTTCAGTCCGGTCGAAAGCACCTGGATAGCCGTATCCGGGACGCTCTCGATCAAGACGTGAGAAGTTGAGACTCAACGCCCAGTTGCCGTCAGGACTCAAACAGTAAACCGGACGGCAGAGCGTGGACTTTTCTCCGGTCTTCACATCAAGGATACGGGCGACAAAATGATCCCCTTCACGGTCATTATATATTACTTTGGTTTCTGAATCATTCAGCCACTGGAACATACATCCCTGCTGCCAGCACCATGCATCGGACTCTGCCAGCGGAATAAATTTGTTCTTGTCCTGAAGATCGATCATTCCGAGAACCGCTTTTTCACCGGCGACCGGCTGACGGGCGGTAAAATCGATTTCATGGCTCAATAGATAACGTCCTGATTTATCCCAGGGAAATTTATCAAAATAACCGAAAAAATGATGTTTGGGTCCTTCAGTTACACGCTGAACGGGAAGATGCCGTTTTTCGATCATAACAGATCCTTTCCTTTTATTTTGAAAACATGGATAATGTCCGATTTTTGTAAAAAATTTGTTTTTTTATTCTTATACAGATATGTTTTGCGCAAATAAATATATCATACTGTGTGTTTTTTTCAAGCTCAAAAAACGACTTTATCTGCGATCAGTGGAGGCAGCGTGGATCAAGGTCTTTTTTTTGCGCCGGGTACGGCACGGGATCCGTCTTCGCCCTGCTCTTCTGCGCCGTGACAAGGTGTACCGCCAAATCACATGCATGCGCCACCGCCGTTTGAACAACTTTCACAAAAAAATGGGACATTAACAATTGATGAAAAAGTTGCAGCTTCTTTAAAAAGAGGGCTTGGACTGACATACTGAAGATGAATCTGAAACTGATACAAGAGCTTTTAATGCTCCTGTTCTTTAGCAACAAAAGCAACATACAATGTTGTGCAGACGGTCATTTGCCCCTGAACGGCACTCCGCAGTTGCAAATACCGGCGGGATATGATATATTATCCTTGAACGCAAGGCAAACGGAGGGTTCTCATGGCAAGTAAACAGCTTGATAATGCACTTGACAGCAAAAGAAAAAAATGGTTCCTGATTTTGAAGATACTGCTTTTCTGCGGGATCATTGCAGGCACAGTTTTTTTGTGGCTGATTGGTTGGATTGCCATTGACTTTGGCAGTGTAAATCCGGTGTCAATGATGATTTTCTGGACACTTCTTTTGCTTTCTCTGCTCATTCTGATCTGTTCGCTCATGTTTCGCAGAGCAGGAAAATGTTGGAAATGGGCAGGCAGTTTCGCATTACTCTGCCTGCTTGTTCTCTGCTTTATTCCGGCATACCGCTGGTACACTGTGGAGCGTTTCAAGCAGTTGAACGACCGCATCCACTGGTATGAATATGATCCGTGGAATATCGACACCAAAGTTGTCGTTGTCGATGCCGCTCCGGAATTCAAAATTTCAAAAGACTTACCGGGAATTGATGGAGCATACGCTCTTTATCCTGTCTATTCCGGCGTCGTGCGTGCGCTTTATGACCGCAAAGAATACAACAAAAAACGTTGGAAATATTTGAATACCAACGGCTCTGATATTACATTCCGCAATCTGCTTGATGGCAGAGCTGATCTTATTTTCAGTGCGCCTCCCTCAAAAAAGCAGATCGCCGATGCCGGAACAAAAGGCTTAAAATATGAGATCACACCCTTTGCCAAAGAAGCATTTGTCTTTTTTGTCAACAGCAAAAATCCAGTCGAAAATCTCTCTTCAGAACAGATACGCGGAATTTATTCCGGAAAAATCACCGATTGGTCGCAAATCTCACCGCAGTTGAGCGGAAAAATCAAACCGTTTCAGCGCAATCAGGGCAGCGGCAGTCAAACCATGCTTGAGAAAATAATGAAAGATGTTCCCATCATGCCGCCCTTGAAAGAAGACCGCCTCGGCGGAATGGGCGGGATCATCAATGATGTTGCAGGATACCGCAACTATCGGGAGGCGATCGGCTTTACATTCCGTTATTTTTCAACTGAAATGTTCAAAAACGGCGAAATCAAACTGCTTTCAATAGATGGAATTGCGCCCACAGTGGAAAATATCCGCAACGGCACTTATCCTTTTATCGCTGATTGCTGCATCATCACGGTCAAACAGCGCACTGAAAACATCCGTAAAATCGTTGATTTCATGTTTTCATCTGCCGGCAGAGAGTTGATCGAAAAAACAGGTTATGTGACAGTACCGCAAAAATGATCCCCGGCAACACCTGTGGCTGCCGATATATTGCTCCTGACTGGTTTATATTGAGGAATGAGTATGAAAAAAATCAATATTTGCACGTTGCTGTGCACTCTGCCGATCGTTTTTCTTGCCGGGTGTTATGGTATTCCGATTGAACACAACTATATCGGCATGACCAAAGCTGAAGTTGCGGCGCATCTGGAAAAACACGCGTTTCGTGACCGGTGGAGTGGAAACAGATTCCAAATAGAAGTTCTGCAAAAACAAATGTACAGCAGAAACTATAAAAATGCTGCTGCAGTTACCGCCGATAAATTTATGATGTCCGCCAAAGAATGGCGTTGCGGTTTTTATCCTCAAAGACATTGGCTCTTGGGATGGGACGGGATTTTTTCAAAATGGTATTTCGTAAATCTGAAATTCAAAGACGGTCGGGTTGCAGAACAGCGCAATTTGAGAAATTACTATTGGGTTTACGGTCATGCCGGGCAATCACCCTATCCGCAATACCCCGAAAACTTTCACAAGGTCAATAAAAATCTTTACCGTTCCGGTCAGCCGGATGAGGATGAATTTTTTTCGCTCCATACCTTCAACGGCATCCGCAGTGTGCTGAATCTGCGCAGAACCAGTGATAAAGATGAAATCAATGCCGTCAACCGCAATTGGAACAATGCCGTTACTCTGTATGAAATCCCATTGGATACCGGAAAAATCACCGAAGATGACCTCTATAAAATTTTGACCGTCATCCGGAATGCGCCCAAACCGCTTTTAATCCACTGCTGGCACGGCAGCAACCGTACCGGCTGCGCTGTCGCGGCATACCGCATCACGTTTGAAAATTGGAGTGTGGAAGATGCCATTGCCGAATTGATGAAGCCGGAATACGGTCATTTCAAAAACTTTTACAGCAACATTCCGGAACTGCTCCGCAAAGCCGACTGGAAGAAAATCAGGGCAACCGTTTTGGACAAGGAGAAATGATCGTGCGAAAAAAGATTGCACTCTTATTTGTGGTGTTTTGTACTTGCATTTTTCCTTTGGGGCAGACTTTGATCCGCCGGCGGGTCAGGCTTTACCGGTAAAAATCTTTGCCGGAAGTTACAATTTTAAGCTCCGCAACGCTCCTCGTTTTGAAAAAATCAAAAAAACGAACGAGCTTCCAATTCGTGACAATGTCAGAATTTTCCATAGTTTTAAGACTTCAGATCAAAAAATCATATTTGCCGTATTCACTCCCCGTCCACAGGTGCTTATCATGCTCAAATCAGGCTGAATTATAAAAATTTTGTTTTATCTGCCCGCTATACGGATCTCATCATCTGAAACTATCGTTTTTCGATTTCAACCGGAAATTCAATGAATTTTTTTCGGAAATATTTATTTTCTGACATTGACAAAAAAATTTTCTATGATATAGTAATGTCAAAACAACTAAGGACTCCGGTTATGACTGTAGACAAACAGCAGGAATTCAGAGAATTTATTCTTCGGGGGATCCGGGACGGTATTTATCCCGGAGGAAGCAAACTGCCTGGATCGCGGGAACTGGTGGAACCATCCGGGTGCGCATTCACAGTTGTGCAGACGGCTTTGAATTCGCTTGTAAGAGAAGGCATCCTCTATTCCGTTCCCCGTCAGGGAACCTATGTCCGGGATGATTGGGATCAGCGGATCCTGCCTGAAAACCTCAGGGTGTTCAGTCCGTTCTGGGAAAAATTCTTATATAAAACATTGCCGGGTATCCTGCCGCAGCTGCGTCCGACCCGGGCATTCCAGAACGGAGCTTTTGAGATACGTTTCACCAACGACTCCATTCAGCATCAGCAGGAGTATCAGGATATTTCGGAGTTCGTTGAAGAACTTTATCCGGATTGTCAGGGCCTTTTTCAGTCACGGATCGATGAATATCGGGATATTGACGGAAAACTGTTCGGTCTTCCGTTGATCTTTTCTCCGTGGATAGTTTGCTGCAATGAAGAAATCATCCGGGAAGGATGCGGCTGGCTTCCATCGGAATCCTGGGATTGGGAAGAGTTTCTCGAACTGATCCGCACGCTGCGCAAAAAACTTCCGCCGCAAAAGGCATTCGCCCCGTTTGGTCAGCTGGCATCGTTACTGACCCTCTATTTCCATCTCGGAGGAGAAACCTGGGACAGGGAACAGGTAAAAATCAATACGCAGGAATCTCTCCGGGCGATCAGGGAACTGCAGAAGCTCTATAAAATCAGCGGAGCTCCCCTGAATACCCGTGCCGCACCGGGCAGTGCGGCAATCACACTTTGCACCTATGCGGATATCAATGTTGGAAATCAGCATTTCCTGCCCCTGCCGCGCGTAGCGAAAGTATCTCAGAGAACACTGATGGGAGGATCGCTTCTGTGTGTGCGGAAAATGGTCAACGATTTTGATCTGGTACGGAAACTTGTCCGGTACATGCTTTCCGATGAATTTCAATTGGAATTGTGCCGGACACATAACGGATTCCCGATCCGCAAACAAATCGCAGCGGAATTCATAGAGGGGAACACCCAATTGGATCGCCTTCTGATATCGGAAATGCCCAGAATTGTTTCGACTGGTTTTTCCCTTTCTCCAGCGGGTGGAAGAATTTTCACTGGAAAACTCCGGGAGTTGCTGAAAACTGACGAAACTCCGGAAAATTCGTTGATCCAGCTTCAGTCGGCCGTGGAAATGTTGTTAAAATTCAACAAGATCTGACAAAATAACCGGAGAGGTATTTCAGATGAAGAAAGAGTTCCTGATGATCCTTATGTTTGCATGCAGTATTTTTATGCTCCATGCTGCTTCCCCCATTGAATTGGAATGGGCTCCACACACTCCTGCGGATATCCCCTTCGAAATAGAAGTGAACCGCACCCGGCTGAATGCGGCAATTCCCCGTAATTCGGCACTTTCGATTTCGGCTGTCAACGCGGCTGGTAAGAAAAGATATCTGGCAGTCACCCGGATACCCGGAAGAACGGCGGAGCAGGAAATCCTTCACTTTCAGGTGCCGTCCGGAACTGAAAAACTTTTTCTTGAAGCTGGAAAAAACAGCTCATCCGAAGCCCCGGTCGATCTTATTGCTCCGGTGTTCCGGCACGGAAAATGGAACTTGACACGCATGAAGGCAGGAACCAAAAAGGGAAAGATCGTGCTGAAAAGCACAACAACGGGATTTTCAAATGCCGTCTCTCCGTATTTCCCGATCCCGGAAAAGTTCCGCGGTAAACCTGTCCGCTTTGCGATCCGGCTCAAATCGCGTTCCGGACAGACCTTCGGCTCGATATTCCGTCTGCGGCAGTATGACTCCCGGGGAAATCCGCTTCCTGAATGCATCATCGATCCCCGCTGGGGCAATCACATGAGACCGCCGCATGTTGAAACATCCTATCATATCCGCGGATGGATCCGTCCGGATGCAGTGAAAGCGAATCTGACAGTAGCGATTGCCGGCGGCACCCCAAAATATGACTCTTTCGGAAAAAGAATCAAAAAACCGGAAATGCCCGCATTGGAAATTTCGGAACTGGCTCTGACCCCTGCCCGGGAACTGCCCTTCCCGAAAGTCAATGAAAAACTCTTCGTTCCCGGTGTTTCCGGCGGAAAAAACGATCATGGACTCTATTTGGACGGCAGGCAAAAAGAGTGTTTCATGCATATCACAGCTCCTGCTGCATTCTGGTCTGAAGACAATGAGTCGCGTGATCCCGGAGAATGGTTCTGGCCGAACGGTGACGGAACGGCGGAACTCTGGCTCAAACCGGAGAAAACCCCAAGCCGCGAACACGGTCCGATGACTCTTTTCAGCGCAGCCCATTGTTTCGACTTCTTCAAACGGATATATCGTAAGCCGCGCGGAAACATTCTCAATCTCGACTGGATCCCGGAGAAAAAACAGGCGGTTTTCTTTTTCAAGGATGCTGAAAACCGTGAAGTCAAAGGCTCTTTCCCGCTGGAGCTTGCATACAGGAAATGGATGCATTTCGCATTTCAGTGGAGTAAAGAAAACGGGGTGGAAGTATTTGTGAACGGCAAAAGGAAATTCCATGATGCCGCTCCTGCTGCCGGCTATGATCTTTCGCTGAAATCGATCCGACCTGCCGCCGTTATGCCGCAGATCGTCGCGGTCGGAGCCAATGCCAGTTTCTGCCGCAGCAGTAACTGGAAAAAGCAAAAAACTTTCCGCGGTGCTGTCGATGCCCTGCGCATATCCTCGGGGATCCGCTATCACGGCGACTTTGATCCGGCGAAGAAATTCAGCTGCGATGCCGATACCCGCGCACTTTACGATTTCGACCGCTCGATCGAAGGCCTTGCAGGAAACGGCTCGCGCCATATCGTCGGCGTCCTTGATTCCCAAACCGATTATCAGGAACATTTTCTGCGTTCAGGCAATCAGAAAATCAAATACACGGAAGAGAAGCTTCCGGATGGATTCAATCCGGCGAAATTGTTCAATATCAACAACTATCCTATTCTTCCGACCGTGGACGACTTCAATATGGCAAGAGAGCGGAAAAAACTGGATTTCCAAATCAGGCCGGGTGAAACAAAAGAAATCAATCTTTCCGGAAAAATCTATATGGATTATGTGGAACTTTCCGCCGGGGATAAGACACTCCGTGCGCCGCTGCTTATCAACGAAGGCGAACCCGATCCGCGTTCGCTTTCTGATCTTGCGGAATCGCTTAATTTGAGTAAACTTTCCGAACGCGAGCGGGCATATCGTATTTTTCAGTTCACGCTGGACGCTTCCGATTATTTCATCACACATCAGGCGATGTTCCCGCCGGATTCCAATGTGCCGTTTGAAGTTCCGCAGCAGCCGATGCTTCTTCTTAACGGTTATTGCGCCTTTGAGTGCGGTCCGCTCAACGGTATGCTCCAGAATCTTTTTTCCAGCGCGGGCGCGCTGCCAGCCGGCGGTTTGAACGGCTATGGTCACACCTTCCAGCAAGGATATTTTGACGGAGGAAATCGGCTTTACGATCTTTCCGCGCAGAAATTTTACCCGAAACAGACGCATGATGGAGAAGCGGGACTCGATGATCTGGAAAAAATCGCAGGCCCCTTCCGTGCACACAGCAATTCGTGCGATCACTATGTCAGGATCGGACAGCGTGCCGCCAACATCACCATACCGAAATTCCAGAAAAAAGTCTCTTATGATCTCCGACCAGGCGAAACGATCCGCTTCTATTTCTACAACGCAGGAGAATACAACAATCTCCATCTGATGACTTGGCAGGTGAAAAACCAGCATCTGCCACTCTGGAAGGGAAATCAGAAAGAGCCGGATGACAACATCACAGTTGCAGTAGATATGGATGGAAAACTCAAAAACAGCGGTAAACAGAAAATCGTACTCGTTGAACGGGTTTTGCCGCATTATTCCGTCGGAACTCTCCGCTTTGCAGGAAAACCGGATCCGAAAAATCCGGCATTCCGCAAAGATGCTTCCGGGAAAATCATCTACCGGGTCGAACTTCCCTATACAATCCTTGGCGGTAACTTCAAGGCTTCGGCAAACGGTAAAGCACTTCCGCTGGAATTTTCCACGGATGGAGGCAAAAACTTCGATCCGCTTCCTGCCGATGCCGATGGCGCAAGCAAACCGACCTATGCGATCCGTGCGCGCCAGAGCATTGAATTGCGGATGCCGAAAAATGCCGAACGCTTTGAAGCAGAAACCCGTTTTCAGTTCAACAGCCGCGTCCAGACCGGAAGACTTCATGACGGCGTGAACAAACTTATCCTCCGCAGCGAAAACTCCGCTCCGGCGGATGTCCGCATCCGGTACCGCAAAGACCGCGTCCCCGTGAAGATCTCCGGCGGATTCCATTCCGGCGTAATTCCCGGCAACGAGCGACAGCTGGCAGCCATTCAGCCGGGCGAAACCAAAAGTTTTGCCGTTTCGGGTGTTTCCGGAAAGGCTGAAGTCCGCACATTCGGTCCGTTCTCGGCAAAAATCGCAGACGGAAATCTGATCGTAAAAGCGCAAAAATTTGAAAAGGCTGTATTCGGCGCTGTTATGATCGAAGACGGGGATGCTGTGCGTGAACTCACGCTGATTGGTGCGCCGGATATCAGGTTGATCGGTGCGGATCAGGCAAAGATCGTCGGCAAAGCCGAACCGTTCAAGGCTGACGGGAAAAACGCCAACAGCGGAGTGCTGATGCGGGAGAGCAAAACGGAACTGCATTTCCCGGTCGGAAAACTTCCCGCCGGCAAATATCAGATCTGGCTCCTGATGAACGGGAATACGCCTTACCGCGAAACTCCGTTTTTCCATTGTCTGGTTCCCGGCGGTCAACCGGTGGAGATCGGACGGGAAGTCAATGACGCCAGCGATTTCCTGAAGGCACGTTACGGAAAAAACGGACAAAGCCGCTGGAAATGGGATTATCCGCTTGAAAAATCGAGGAAACGTTATCGGCAGCCGATCTGCGTACAATTCAGGAAGCCGTTCAACGAGGTGGTTTTGAAAGCGCGTTACAAGTCCGACATCAGAGTCGGCGCGCTGCTGGTCCTGCCCCAGCCCTCGCGGGATTTCCGTATGGACATGGTAAAAATTCTCTGCGGATTAAACTGCGAACCGTGGAAAATCGAACAGTCAGAATAAGAGATTGAACGTCAACATAAAAAACATAGGAGGAAAATAATGAAAAAAGGGTACGTCATGAAAAATCACAAGCAGTCAACATTTACACTCATTGAACTTCTCGTGGTCACTTCACAAC
>JAZSGR010000208.1:0-18839 GCA_045532825.1 Victivallaceae bacterium
GCGGGAGTGTACCTTTGTACACGACCAAACCGGCACAGGCGCAAGGCTCGAGATTGCCCGCGATGCGCCACCGCAGTTTGAACAACTTTCACAAAAAATGGGACAATAACAAATTTTTATGATAACACAGATCAAGAATTGCAGGATAGTTTCACCGGGAACAGACATTCCCTGCGGAACGGTCTCGATATCTGACGGTATAATCACAGCTGCCGGAGAAAAAAATCTCTCCGGCAGCTGCGGCGTATCCATAGATGCTTCCGGACTTATCGCGGTCCCGGGATTTATCGACATCCATTTTCACGGCAGATCCAATCACGATTTCTGTGACTGCAGTTCCGAAGCCTTTTCCGCTATCGGCAGGGGAAAACTTGAAGACGGCGTGACCGGATTTCTGGCGACCTCGCTGAGCGTTTCAGAAGATGATCTGCGGAAATTGTGCCGTGAAGCGGAAAATTACAAAGCAAATGTTACAGATGGAGCCACACTGCTTGGCATCCACCTTGAGGGTCCCTTTTTCAATCCGTCATGTGCCGGAGCGCAGAATCCTGCGTTTCTTAAAAATCCGGATATCGCTCTGGTCGATGAACTCAACAGCATTTCCCCGGTGAAAAAAGTTTCATTTTCACCGGAACTGCCCGGCGGACTTGAATTCACCTCTGCCCTTGCGGAACGGAACATCATGCCTTCCGGAGGACATACCGAAGCCGATCACGCCCGTTACACCGCCTGCCGCCTTGCCGGAATGAAACATCTCACCCATTTCTGCAACGTCATGACTCCGATGCATCATCTTCGCTTCGGGATGGTTGGCGGCGGTCTCATGGATGATGATGTTTTTGTTGAAATGATCTGCGACGGAGTCCATCTCTGTGATGAAATGATCCGTATGATCGCCCGCATGAAAGGTCCTGAACGCATGATGCTCATCACCGATGCCATGCGCGCCTCTGCCATGCCGGACGGTGATTATTCGATCGGCGGTCTGCCGGTCGTGGTGAAAAACGGCTGTGCAAGACTTAACACCGGTGCGGTCGCGGGCAGCACGCTGCGTTATCACGACGGTTTGAAACGCCTGCTGCGTCTGACCGGGATGCCGCTTTGCGAAGCTATCCGCACCACCAGTTTGAATCAGGCTGAAAGTCTTGATCTGGGCAAACGCGGAAAACTTGAAAGCGGTTATATCGCAGACATAACCCTGCTGGATGAAAATCTTGATCCGCGCATAACGATATGCGGCGGAAAAGTAAAATGGCAGGCAGACAGGTAAAATCCCGATACTCCGGTACCGGGTCGATTTGAAAAAACGGTAACCGGGCAGCTGCCAAACTTGATATTTGCAGCTGCCCGGTGTTTTTTATTTCAATTTGCAGACGATCATATCTTCCGGCAGGGCACCGGGGATAACATATTTTTCTGAAATGAATTCTTTAAGCAGATCAAGTTTTTCAGTATCATCTGCGATACCGCAGTAACAAAGTTCGCGGTCAAATTTTTCCCTGAAGCCGTCGAGCGTCGTGCGGATAAGCTGAGAAGCTCCGGAAAAATATGCAGGGTGGATAACGAAATCAAACAAAGCCATTCCGCCGTCAGAGACGATACCGAACGCATATCCGACACGATCCTGACTGCTGTTGAGGGCAGAATACACCACAGCCCTGCCGCCGAGCATTTCCTGATAAGCAAGACGGAACTCACTCACCGCTGCCGCCGGTCCCTTGCGGAACGGTATACTGCGGTGTTTCAATTCAGTAGTATAGGCAAGAAACTTATCAAAGTCAAACTGATCGCCGATATTGCCCGGACGGACCAGTGTCACTTTGCTGTCTTTCCGGAATACCTTCGCTGTTTCTTCAAGAAAAGTTCCGTTTTTACGGATGCACAACACCCCGGTTTCACCGCCGTACGGCAGTTCAAATCCGGTTTTCAGATAACTTTTGACCGCGTATGGGTTTCCGCTTGCGCAGCAGAGCATTTCAGCGGGCGACTTTTGAAATTCAGCCGCAAAAAATTTCAGCAGCACAGTCATTATTCCGCGCTGGCGGAACTGCGGTTCGGTCAGAACATTGCCGAAATTGCCGCGAAGTGTGCTGTTGGAATATGCGAACCACATTCTGGCGGCACATTCGCCATCGACTTCAGCAAAGAACCAGTGATCCACGATTTCCGGATAAAACCGCCCCGCCATGGCATCGGAGAAATATCCGCGCCATCCGTTCAAACTGTACAATCCGCTGTGCGGCTTTGAAGCACCGACCGATGACAGGATGTAATCCCGGAACTTCCGCGGAGCAGCTTCCGGCGCACACCAATGGGAGATCACCAGCTTTTCCCCGGTGCTTTCTATCGTTGTTTCAAGCAGAATATCCATTACCGCGTCCTCAATTCTGATAGTATTGGTTTCCCCATGGCCATGCGGAACCGCCAGCCCATTTGAATTCAGCGGCAAGCAGACGGCGGAGCAGCAGGTCACTGTCATCAATACCCATGCTGCCGGGGAACTTCACGACTTTGAGTGGCTGTGCATATTTTCCGGCGCCGGAACAAAGTCCGCGGTAACGTGAATTGACTTCCACCGGTTCAGCAAGTTTTGCCGCATTTCCGGGGAAACAAGCCTCCATGGCTCCGAAAAAAGTTCCGGCAATACTGTCAAAACAGATATAGATATCCGGATAAAAATACATCATGGATTGATTTGCCCCGGCTTCATACGCATAGATCTCACGCACGCTGTTCAATTTGCCGTTCCATTGAGAACGCAGAATGGCATCGTACGAGCACTGCGCCACATGCCGGTGTTCCGGATGACTGTCCTGCGGCCACTGCAGAAAGACGATATCCGGCTGGAATGCCTCAAGCTGAGCCATCAGCGTTTCCCGGTCTGCATTATCCCCGTCATAAAGCGGATTGCCGCGTCCGACGGTGATATGGCGGCATCCGAGCATGGATGCGGCATTATCAAAAATGGCATCATAAGCTGCTCTCTCCTCCGGAGTGTTTTTGCGGTTGCGGTAAGCAACGTGCAGCATGGCACATTCACATCCCTTGTCAGCCAGCAGTTTCAAAACTGCTCCGCATCCGGCATGACACTCATCGGCATGGGCACCTATCGCCATTACTCTGATCTTTTTTTCCATAACCTCCCTCTATCCTTTTCAAAAAACGGTCAGTACGTCAGAACCGATATCGTTTCCATTGAATTTATAGCTGCCGTCCGGCTGCTGTACGGTAAAGCCGTAACGTGATTTCAGCTTGATATCTCCCGGAAGCCGGAAAACCGCCTCAGCTTTTCCCGGACCGTCACAGGTGATGACGACACATTTGTTTTTTCCGGAAGTGTAGATCTTTGCTTCTGCTTTATTTTTGCCGGTATTTTTGCAGGCAATGGTTTTCACATCATCAGTAAAGAAAAACTCCTCCATTTCCCGCAGCATTTTTGCGACATTGCACACCTGCGGCCAGAACGCTTTGGCATGTTCCTCTTTACCGCTGATCGGCGAATAGCTGTAAAAACAGTATCCGGAAGCTCCGAGATTCATGGCAAGCAGGACCATTGACCGCATTTCAAGTTCGGTAGGATAACGGAATTTATCCCAGCCTTCCAGTTTCCGGTATGTGCCCCAGTGAAATGCCTGCGGAACAAACCAGACACCCATTCCGGCTTCAGCGGCTTTTTTAAAATGCCTGCGGATATCACGCATGGTATTGGATGATTTTTCCCTGATCGGATAGCAATCAGCCATCAACAGATCTCCGGTAGGTCCGAAAAACAGATGGCTGTCCGGTTTATTGTTCAGCGTAAATGACGGATGCCACGGATCGATATCGGCAAACGTCTCGCGCAGTTTGCGGATGACCGGCATATCCGAGAGGCGGTTTTCATCCGACAGATACCACCCCAGGATCGCCGGATGGCCGTGGAACTTCTGAACCGCATACTCTGCGATCTTAATTGGATCACGCAGCCGGTCAAAACGTTTAACTCCCCCCCTCACCTGCTCATAAAGACAGAACATCACTTTCATACCGTACTTATGCATATAGTCAAGTGTACGTTTGACCCGGGCAGTGGAATTTGCTCTGGTTTTTCCGGCATTGACGCTGAGCAGCAGGGATTTATACGGCATGACAAAATTGAAAGATCCTGCCTTTATCCGCTGAACGTCACTTTTGGTAAGTTGAGAGCTGCAGAATATTCCCACCGGCAGATAGTTGCTGCCGTCGATTTTTATCCTGCCCCGGCGGTCGATGCTGACAGCACCTGCCGGAGCTTTTCCGTCACCGGCAACGCGGAAAGTGTAAGTTTCAGTACCGGCAACGGTCTTTTGTTTTTCATCAAGCAGAAAAACGGTAACTTTGTGTTTGCCTGGAGCAAGATCCTTAACCGCCAGCGAGGCGACGGAATTTCTGATACCGGTAAAATACTCTTTTCCTCCGATACGGACACAGAACTTCAACGCGCTGTCAGGTCTGCCATTGTGATCGAAAATACGGAACTCCATTCTGCCATCTTTATCCAGAGTGTACATCTTGGGCAGGATCGGATAGATCAGAGCATTCTGCTTGCCCTTCTTTTCAAGAGAAAAGTTATCATAACTTGCCTTACCTGCCATATTCCGGTAACAGAATCCGAGGGCGACGGCTGTTTTCACCGTCCGCGGAGGAACCGTGAATTCGATTTTTTCTTCGCGCCACGGAAGATCCTTTTTACCGTTCAGTCTGACTGACGGATAATTTTCTCCGCAAAGTTTGCCATCCTTATCAAAGTGTGAAGCCACCAGTACATGCACCCGCAGCTTATTCTGTTCCGTAGTCGATGAAGTACAGTTTTCGATCTTTACCAGCACTTTTCCGACATATACATCCCCCGGTTTGGTATCCAGCCAGTAGCGCAGCAGGCTTTGCGACTGATCGTGTTTTTTGCGTTCAAAAACCACACCGGCTGATCCATTATCACCGGAACCGGGAACGATACGGTAGGTATCAGTTCTGCCGCGCCACTCTTTCCACGCACCGAGACCTTTGGCAAAGTCATCTGAAAAAATTAGTCCGCCATCGGATTTAAGGTATTTATATCCGGCAGGTGCAACCTCCTGTGCGGTAAGACAACTTGCCGCTGCCAACAGAAGCAAAGCATAATATTTTATTTTCATCAGACCACCTCTTACTGCACAAGATCGGTACGGTAATATAAATCGGACGGAGCTTTGCGCCAGATATCAAGATAACCCTGGGTCTTATAATAACTCCACAAACCTGTTTCCGCCCCGACATGTCCGTCAAGAAACAGCACATTGGAAGTTTTGCCGTGAGCAGCGTACACAGCCGTATCAATTCGATAGTCTGTATGCTTATATCTTTTGATCTCATGTTCGTAACGGGTGTTGAGAGCATCCCTGTGCTTCCAGCTGTCCATGAAGTACATCGTCTTGCTCAAAAACGGATTTTTCTGGGAGATCTTCAGATATTTATCTGATGTTGTACTATCAGAGATATTGAAATTGACTCCATAGTCACAGTATCTCAAGCCGGATTCTGCAATCTTTGCACTGGTGTAAATGATGCGTCTTCCCCAAACCGGAGCAGATGGACAGATGTTGAAAGAATAATATGTACTCTTGGTTTCAGGTCCCTTTGCAGGTGCTCCCCAGATCTTGTAATGACTTATGTAGTCAAGCCAGGCAAGATACCCCTTCTCGGTATTGTCATGAGGAACCCGGGGAGGCAGAAAATAACTGTCGTTGTCATCAATGTATTGAGCAACGAGCGTTCCCATATTTTTCAAATTGTTCGTGCAGGAGATCGCCCTGCCGCGCTCCCTCGCCTGCTGAAGCGCAGGCATCAGCATCGCCGCAAGGGTCGCTATGATCGCAATTACCACCAGAAGCTCGATCAACGTGAACGTTGATCGAATGAAGCACGGCTCCGCCGTGTGAAGCGCAGCGTTGCTGCATGAAGCGTTTGCCTGCGGCAAACATGAAGCACTTGCTTCGCAAGTATTATAAGAACTGGTTTTATCTTCCTGCCCTACATAGCCCGCAGGACGGCGGAGGGTCAGGAAATGCGAATTTTGTTTTGCCGGCGCAAAACCAATGTATGATTTTAAACAACTGTTTTTCAAAATCGCAGCTTGAAGTTCAATAAATGCACTGTTTTTCTTCCGCTGATAATCACAGCCCGGAACACTGAACACACTTTTCATTTCGACCTCACTTTCCTTTTAAATAATAAACTGTTGGATCAATTTTCCAAATAATACAATCTGGTATCCGGTGCGGCAAAATCATCGGTAAAAATATCCGTATTTTCTGCGATGATCTTCCCGGAAAACAACTCAATGACACGTCCGGCTCTGCGTTTGAGTCTTATAGTCTTTGTGCCGCCGTCACGGGTATGGGCAGAAAGAAACTCCTTTGAACTCCACACTTTCAGATCCGGATCACCGGTGAAAAAGTGGATGCCTGCCATCTCTCCCGCCCGGTGCAGAGCCTGCGGAGTGCAGCTTGCCATATCCGGCAATACGACCGATCTCCAACCGTCGAAAGTTTTTTCTGCGGAAGTTGTGCCGTGTGCCGGAACTCCGCACAGTTCTTCCATCCGGCTGTGATCGATACCGTTCACATCTGCGATCCCCGGCTGATTGCACCACACCACCACCCGGTCATTACAGCAGACTCTGGTCTTTATCATCTGCCGGTCAGCATCACTCAAATAATCAACATACAAAAATACCACCATCCGGAAACGGTCAAGATCCGCTTCATACAGATCGCTCACCGCCGCCGTGGTAAAGTGGATATTTGCCTCAGAAAGCAGCACCCTGCGCAGCTGATGTGCAATGATTTCTTCACGCACAGGCGGAAAATACAACCGTGACTCCGGAGAGAAAACCAGCAGCGTTTCAGCATCACTGCCGGATGATTTCGTACTGTATTCTTTCCACAATCTTCCGCAATCCGCCAACAGACTGCGTACTGCGCTTCCTGAATAAGCTCCGCCCCAGATATTGAAAAACCACAGAGAAAATCCATGTACGAGAGCAAGAGAAAATTCGCGTTTGAGACAGGCAACATCCTCTTTGGCATTACGCTGGCGGCACATGACCCCCTCTGGCCTGATAAAGATACCGGGTCCGATTTCTGTCGCTGTTGTACTCAGCTGCCGGTCGCAGGAATGCAGATAATGGACACCATATTTTTCAAGCATCAGCCGGGAGGACTGAAATCCGCCTGCGCCCCCCATGGCGATTTCGGAATTGCATGACGGTCCGATATAAACATCAAGCAGAGACTTTTTCAAAAGACTTTCACAATGCACATGCGCCAGACTGCCGATATCGTGGATGTTGCCGAATACACCGTACAATTTCACTCCGGGACGGATCATATCACGTATCCGGCTGAAGAAATACTCCGCACAATCCCGGGTAAGACTTGCTCCATAATCAAGATACTGGGCAAGATGTTCCGGCAGTACCTCCTCCCGGCAGCGGTCATACTCGCCCGGTTCAGGGACCGCCAGCAGTGTTCTGCCGTTGGCACGGCACCAGGCCGGATAATTTGCCACACGGCGCGGAGACGGCAGAACCATGCCGTGATCGAACCACTCCTGTGTCTTGCCGCAGGCAACGTAATATCCGGTTATACGGTCGGCATACCGGCTTTCCAGATACGCAACAAGTTTCTGCTGATAATCAGAAACTGCCCGCAGCCAGTCAGGATCAAGAAAACACTCGCCAAGCTCATTAAAACTGTTTTTGCCTGTCGCTTCCACCATCCACGGCGGAGAGTTGAGATCAACCATCGCAATAAAGCGTACATCCGGATTACGCTCTGCTATATCCTGTATCTGCCGGTCAACGACGCTGAAATCATAATCATCCGCCCCGCGCCAGATCAGCGGATACGGAGAATAAGGTATACCAAGTCTGGTGGATGAATTGCTCAATATCAGTTTCACCATATTTATACCGCAGGAATGCATGAAAGAAAAAACTTCCATATCCTTGAAGTAATTTTCGCCATACGGCGGACTGTATGCAAGAATCGGACCGGAAAGCATAAAATGATACCCTTATATTATTTTTCAGCAACTTGTTAATAAATATACCTTGACTTTTTGCAATTTACTATGTATATTTGGCTGTATTTTATGTACATATTAACAAAACAGGCTTAAAAATGCTTACAGAACTCACCAATCTGTCAACTGCGCTGGAAAAACTTTCCCGGATCACCGGACTCAACTTCATCTGGCACTTTGTAAACATGGAATGGAAAAAAGAAATAAGCAGTCCCCAAAACGGTCACTACTGTACATTCTGCAACCGGATCAAAAGCGAATACTCCGGAGAACTGTTGAAACGATGCATAAAAGAACATCACAGCGATGAGTTTTTTCAATCATTGAAACAGCGTTCGCCCTTTGTCATCCACTGCCATGCAGGAGCTATGGAACTTGTCATTCCGCTGATCGTGAACGAGGTGTTCTGCGGAGTTTTGTGCGTCGGAACATTCCGGTCTCCGCAGAAGTACGGATATAATGAATTTATTGGAGAATGGCAGAAACTGCCGGAGATCAAAGATAAAGATCTTCTGCAGTGGGGCGATTTTCTGAACACTCTGGTAAAAAAATATCTGGATAATCAGAATATGATACCTGACGGCACAACTCCGCTCATCCCCCAGGTGCTTACACAGGATATCCGGATACTGCGGGCTGTAAAACTTATCAGACGCAATTTTGCAAGACCGGTAAAAGTCGAAGAAGCGGCACAGCTTGCCAATCTAAGCAAAGCGCACTTCACTCATCTGTTCACGAACGAGACCGGATTCTCCTTTTCAGACTTTCTTCAGCGCGTCCGGGTGAACTCCGCCAGAAGTCTGGTCGAAGGCAGCGATATGCCGTTGAGCGAGATCGCGGAACGCTGCGGCATTCAGGATCAGAGCCGGATGGGTGTCCTTTTCCGACGGTATTTTAACATGTCACCCCGGGAAATGCGTAAACACTACCGCAGACAGATATTGGAATTACAACCCGATACAGGCGATTTGTGATCCCTGCATGTCTCACAATGCCATGAATCCGGAATCCTCAAGATCACGGAGAAAATCACGGGTGTCAGTGATTTTGAGAAACTCCAGAGCTGCTGAAGAGATTTTTTGCGGCACGATGATATAATACCGCCAGCACAGAAGGTATTTTCCCGCTTTGATATTTTGGGGTGTGGGGGAAATATTCTGAATATTCAGCACCTTCACTCCGGAACCGGTCGGTATCAGCGGAGCAACACCGAGCGCGTCAGGATCATTCTGCACCAGCAGCACTGTTTCAGCGGCAGTGGAGGTTTTAAATATCTCATCTGCCGTTTTATCCACCCCGAGCAGACTTTCCGCAAGCCGGTATCCCGGAGCGCGTTCATTGAGTCCGAAGCGGTGTATATCCGTTTTCATAAGCGGAGAAAACGAACTCCACCCCGGACGCTTATCCGTCATGATCTCCCGCAGTTCCCGGCGGCTGATATTGTTGATCCGGTTTCCGGCATGGATATAGACCGCCAGAACTTCTGCGGCAAACAGTCTGCTTTTACCGGCAAACTCCGGCGGCAGATTTCCGTGTTCAAGCACGATCAGATCCGCCCTGCCGGCTCTCAATCTCTGCAAAGCCTCACGCGGAGTCACCCGGTCAACAGAAACTGCCGTGTTTTCTGCCGCAGCAAGTTTCAATGCGGCAGCGTTCAATGCTCCGATACCGGCGCGCGAAGCATCGGCGATACGCAATGCTCCGCCCGCATGGAGCATGCAGACCGAAAAACACAGCAGAACTGTCAGGATTATTTTATGCATAAATCTCATCTATCGCATCAAGCAGACGCGCATTCTCTTCCGGATTTCCGATCGTAATACGCAGATAAGCGGCAGTTTCCGGAGCTTTGAAGTAACGCACGATGACAGCACGTTTACGCAGCTCCTCAAACAGCATTTTACCGTTGCCGTCCGGCGGTGAAACAAAGAGGAAATTGCTCTCGGAATCCGGAACATAAAATTTGCGTTTTTTGAGTTCTTCAGCAAGCTCTCCGCGCATATCGATCACCTCCTGCCGTCTGGCGGTAAAGTAGGCGTGATCGTTGAACGATGCCTCGCCGACAGCCTGTGCCAGCATGTCGATGTTGTAGGAGTCTTTGAGCTTCATCAGACCGGCAATGATATTTTCGCATGCGATACCGTATCCCAGACGTATCCCCGCCATGGCATAGCTCTTGGAAAAAGTGCGGATGACGATCACGTTATCCATGGTCTTTGCAAAGTCGATACAGTTGTCAGAGGCGAAATCGGCGTATGCCTCATCTATCACCACGATACCGTCGAACTTCTCACAGATATTTTTCACCGTCTCTTTCGGGAAAAGCGTACCGGTGGGCGCATTGGGACGCACGATCATCAGCAGATTGGCTTTTTCCGCCTGTTCCAGGATATTTTCCGGCAGAGCAAAGGTCTTCTCCGCCAGACCGATCTTTATCACCGGAGCATTCTGCATGGCGGCAAGTTCCGGATAAAGCGAATAACTCGGATTCAGCACCGCGACCGGCAGCTCCGGGGAAGTGAAAGCACGGAAGATCATGGTGAGCAGATCATCAGAACCGTTTCCGGTGATGACATTGGCGCGTTTGACTCCCCAGAACGCCGCGACCGAATCGCGGAAACTGTCTGCCATGGGGTCGGGATAACGGCGCAGTCTGGCGCAGTCGAATGATTTCAGGATATTTTCGACTTCCGGACTCGGAGGAAAAGGATTTTCATTGGTATTGAGTTTGACCAGATCCGCCATTTTTGGCTGTTCCCCGGGAACATATCCAGCCATAGCGTCGATTTCAGGACGGAAATAAGACTTCATTTCAAGCACTCTCCATTAAAGGATTTTTATTATTTTGCTATTAATATAGTATCATCTGAATGATTTTACCAGTTCTGCACTTGAAAAATCTTCACTTGCGGTCTATATTATCCAAATATCACCGCACTGCGGGCCCCATTAAGGTATTATTGAGGCTTGACACCCGCAGAGCGATCAGTAAACAAAACAACAGAAAGGGATGGGTTATGCCTACCGCAAGTCAAGCGAAACACAAGTTCTGCCGCCGGATCGGCCAGTGCCTCTGGGGTGATCCGAAATGTCCGAGTGTCAAACGTCCGTATGCTGCCGGACCGCACGGCAAAGGCCGTCGCGGCAAGCTCTCCACCTACGGTGAACTGCAGCTTGAAAAGCAGAAACTGCGTTACTACTATGCAATCAGCGAAAAACAGCTTCAGATCGCTTATGCCAAAGCCAAGATGGGCAGCGGTCAGACTCACGAAAAGCTGTTCCGCAGCCTTGAACAGCGTCTGGATGCCATGGTCTTCCGTGCCGGATTTGCACCGACCATCTTCGCAGCCAAACAGTTCGTCAACCACCGTCACATTCTGGTCGACGGCAAACGTGTTGACCGTGCCAGCTATCAGGTGAAAGAGGGTTCCGTCATCAGCATCGATGCTGAAAAGTCCCCCGCGATCGCCGAGTTCGCCAAGAAGAACAACACTGTTCCCCCGGCCTACATGGAAGTCGATCTCGACAACCTGAAAGCAACTCTGGTCCGTGCTCCCCAGGTCGAGGAGATCCCGGTCCAGGTCAAGATCATGAGCGTGATCGAATACTACGCACGCTGATCTCAAACGCAAAAGCGTATTTACAAAAAAGATGCTGCAAAACTGCAGCATCTTTTTTTGTGTTCAAATCAGCAAATCAACTTTGTATATCACTGTTTTTTCAGCTGTCTGATCCGGTATCCGCGGCAGCGGGTGATGCACATGCGCAGCTGGGAACGGGTAAGGCCATCCTGGATCCCCATTCCCGGAGCAGGTTTATCATAGGTCACGGGAACAAGCATCTCATTGAGTTTTGATGCACTCTGCTCCACCTGCTGCCACTCTCTGGTGCCGTTTTTGCCAAGCCGCAGCGCATTATGATACTTGAGCAAATTGTATTCCAGACGGAAGATCTCTGCGCCGTACAACATACCGCGCAGATCCTCCCCGAGACGGTATTCCATCTTATTGTAGTAACGGATCTCCTCAAGATCGGTGGGGACCACCAGCGGCGGCAGATCTTTGAGAGCAGGCAGATCCTGCCAGTTTCTCTGCTGTTCCTCCGCCAGAACCTTCCTTAATCCGGCAACAGCCAGATCGGCGTGACGGACGACTTCACGCAATGCTGAAATCGTCTTTTCCTCTGTATCAAAATGAGCGGTAACGATCTCATTCTGCGGAACATCGCCTTCCATATTGTCCAGATCGGTCAGCAGCGATTCCTCCCAGTTGCGCCAGAGAGCTATATCTTTTCCGGCAAGTTCCCAATGCCGGTAGACTTTTTTCATCGCAGCACTGTAAGCACCGTACTTGCGGGAAAAATATTCGTCGATAAACGCCTCTTCACAGGTATCGACCTGCCATGCAAACTGCGTATGGAGCAGCTGGGTCAACGCACGTATTCCCCAGTTCGGAGAAAAATTGTGCATGTAAGTGACACCGGTACAGCCGTTGGCATGGTAATAACGCATTTCCGCCGGGATCATTTTACCGAATACCAGCGGCATATCTTCAAAGCGGGAAACATTGTAATATTCTCCCGCCCAGAGATCCAGTCCGGGAGCATTGCGGTGCCATCCGGTTATCGCCTCATCATAAATACGGTTCATCCGGCACTCATGATCGCCCAGCTGATGACGGTAGCAGCGGTGGATCGGATAAAAGATCACCAGACATCCGGTATCGATAAGATTCTGCGGTACAGGAAGCGTCGGAGCGACCATGGTATCAGAGTTGTCATACGACACCGTATTGAGAATGACCGGACGGTCCAGGTGTTTCTGCAGATAGTACTGCACTTCGGAAAGCAGTTTCAAGTTCTGATCAGAACCGTTCCCCTGCCCCCTGCAGCCTTTACAGCTGCAGGTCCTGCCGCCGCCATCCAGTCCCCAGAGATCGAGGATGTCGATATCTTTCATCGAACTCTGCAATATGCGGCAGATCTCTGCGGAAAGCCAGTTCACCATTTCGCGGTTGGAAAGACACAACTGGGTTTTCAGCGCACGTTCCCTGACGCGTTTGCCGTCGGCAGGCAGTCCGTACCACTCCGGATGAGCCTCCCACACAGTCCTGCCGTCCGCCATGAGAGCATCCGGATCAAGCACTTTCATAAGCAGATGTCCGCCGGTACGGGAAAGCATACCCAGTTTATCCGCAAACTTCCCGGTGGCAGGCTTCCTGAACACCACATTTATGCGGTTGCGGGAAAACCATTTCAACAACTCCACGGAGTCGTCGGAATACCGGTACTGATCGATCATGCGGTGTTTGAAAGAAGGAACAAATTTTCCCTGCGCTTTCAGAAATCCGAAATCAGGCTCTGCCGGCGCAGATTCACCGAAGATCCCCGGTTCCAGCCAGCGCCAGCCCTGGATACGCAGCAATTCATAGCAGCCGTTGAGCAATCCGTTTCTGCCGGATCCGGTCACAACGATACCGTTGTTTGCCGGCTTGAGTTCAAAGCTTCCGCTGTGGTCGTTCCCGGATATGACAAGCTCGATAAAATACCCTTCCTGCGGTCTTGAGCCGCTCACGCTGAACTCAATATCCTTCATCGCCTTGCAGAGAAAATATTTGAGTTCCGATGCGGCATAGCACGCAGTACAGCGGTCCGCTTTTTCCGGCTCGTGCCGGAAATCGATATCATTTTCTTCAACAGCCCAGTTGCGCCAATAACGCTCAACCTGCGGATACTTCAGGACGATCACTATTTTCTGCATGACAGCCTCCGCTCAAAAAAGATCACCATACCGGATACAGATGATGAATACGTCCGCGGTATTTGTCGTGGATGGGTTTGTTATGTTCATCACACCCCGGAATATTGTTGCTGACCCAGATATCCGGAGTACCGCCCTTTTCCTTGATGAGGCGGATGGTTTCAGCCATCATCAGATTCAAAGTAAAGCAGGTAAGCGTGGTCGCGGTCGGAGCGACCTCTTCCGGAACTCCGGGGATCTTGAGGATCGCATCAGGATACGGAACGTGATTGTCGATCGCAACATCTGCCAGATCATTGATGTTTTTCTTGCTGGGATGACGCCAGATAAAGTCATCCGGAACCTTCTGTGCAAACTTGTGGGCATTGACTGTGATAAGCTGTACACCGCGTTTTTTCGCTTCAAGCGCAACGTCAACGGAAACGATATTAAGTCCGTAGAAGTTGACAAGTATCAGCACATCATCTTTGCAGACATCATAAAAATTGAGGATATACGGTGCATATCCGGTCACTTTTGCAGTCGTGGGACAGGCGGAAACGATATTGGTTCCGGCGGGGAACATTCCGTTCACCTGGGCAAGACCACCGGCACGCCAGAAAATTTCCATTGCTGCGATGGCAGAGTGTCCGCCTGCACCGAAAATATTGATAAGACGCCCCTCCACGACTTTATCAGAAAGCAGCTCTGCCGCTTTGAGGATATTTTCCTCTTCCTCTTTCGCAATAGTCTGCATCAGAGAAGTCACTTCAGTTGTGTATTCAGTTATCAATCTGCTCATTTTTTGTTTCCTTATATATGTTTGGGGGTAAAATCATTTTTTTTGTTTTTCAAATCGATTATCCGTATACCGGCGATTTTAAGTTCATCCTCAAGAGTGGAAGCCAGGAATTTCATGTGACGGATGATCTCCTCATCACTTTTCTGCCGGTAAAACTCCGGGAATGCGGTGGAAAGACTCAGTAAAGCCTCTCCGGAAGCGTCTCTGACCGGTACACCGAATGCACTTATGAGGTCATCGACCCGCAGTTTTACAAACCCGCTGCTGCGGATATTCTGCAGTTCTTTTTCAAGTTTCGGCAGAGTAGCAGCTTCACTCCAGACTTTTTTATCCGGCACTCCCCAGCGGCGCAATATCTGGCGGACGACCTCATCAGGCGCATACGCCAGCAGTATCCTGCCGTTGGCGGTGCTGTACCAGTCTGCCGGATAAGCCTTGCCGCCGTCATGCTCCACCTGGATATTTTTTTCCGGACGCCGTTTGACCAGAGTCAATCTTTTTTCGCGGTCACGCATTCCGACAACAGCAAGCTCATTCATCCACAGCATCAGATTATCTGCGCAGCGGGAAACTTTGTTCATCAGCTCCTCCCATGGATTGCAGCTCATGCATATTCCGGTCAGCCGCGGTCCGCGGCGGTATCTGCCGTAAACGACTTTTTCCAGCACCTGTTCTTCACACATAGTCCGGAGCAGATGAGATGTATTGGAACGGGTCAAGCCGCATTTTTCAGAAATCTCCGCAAATGAAAATTCTTCACCGGCAGAAAATAATTCAAGCAGAGTGATGATCTTGGGAACGATTTTTATCACAGTCCAAAATTCTCCTGATAAGAAATATTGATCCAAAACCACAGCCGACTGCCTGTTTTCCAAACATCGGCAGCCGCCGGCAAAACTTCATTTTTCCCCGTTTTATTACCAAATATATCTTATAAAACTGATTATACAACAGAAAATCAGGATAAAAAACGTCTTTTGTCTCCAGATTTCACATTGAGGGAACTTCCACAGTGACACCGGAGACGCAAGAACACATTGACCGGTGATGTTCCTGTAAAGTTTATTGATGCGCCTGCGCCGGCTGCAAAATTCATTTTTTCACAAAATCAAGAGGCAATTTCAAAACAAAATTTTGCGGCGGAAGACTGCAGGCTTTTCACCTGACGATCTTCCGCCGCAAAAGAGTTATCTTATCTTTTCAACGTGCAGACTGTCTTTTATGTTTGTTCATACCGATCGGTTTGAACCATGACAAATTGTCATAATAGTCCAGGCGGCTCATGTTTATCAGCCAAGTCTTTTCAATGGATTTACGAAACGCCTGCAGTTCGGCATAAGCCCTGTTGAATCCGGTCAACGCTGCCCCCTGCTGATATTTGCGGAACTCGACCTGCACTTTCATTGCAAGATCGATTTGTTTAAGTCCGTAACGGAGCATTTTGATCCGTGCTGCGGAAACTTCATCCAAACCGGGAGTCCTGGCGGCATCATCCACCAGCTGATAACACTCCGTCATCACTTCCGGAGAGAAAAGAGTGTCGCCGATATAGATCATATAACGGGCACGCTTGATACCGCCTTCCTGATCGACAGGCAGCAGCACATCGGGAGGAAAACCTCTGTTCATGGTCAAGTCGGTCAGATAATCAAAATATTTTTTCACCGGTTCTTTCGCTGCGCCGAAGGATGAATAAAATTCATCTTCAAGTTGTTCCAGGGGGACTTCCGGACGGTGGTTCATCGAAGCGATCACATAATTGACCAGTCCCTGAACCATGTACTGTCCGGTGAGGCTGTCCATGTCACTGGAAACCGTATTGCATTTCAGCGCATAAGTGAACATATCATAAAATTCTTTATGATACTGTATCGGGAAGTAATGCCCGCTTAAAGTATAATTCGGCCGGAACTGGAGACGGGCACCGGTCGCCGCCCATCCGGTACAGATGCGTTTGTAGTTTTCGATCTTTTCTTTTGAAAACGGATACATGACCGGCGGACAGAAACGGAGAATGATCCGCTCATCAAGTTTTATACCCTTTGCCGGAGGTTCGCTGTAATTGGCGTATATTTGACCGAGGATCAGGCTGCCGGGAGCAACTTTATCCGCTTCTTTCCGGATATTGAGGAAAAATTTGCAGTAACGGTTGGAAACACTTCCAAGTTCCCGGGGCCATAAGCCGGATTTTTTGTTAAATTCCCGCAAGGCGGCGGCGCGACGCTGTGCTGCCGGAACGGGAGAATCATCGGCGGCAAGACAGTTGTCACAGGTACATTCGCCGTCTGTATCATTCTCTGAAGCATTGATTATACTTGAAGTATTCCCGGTCTTCACCCAGTTGTCGACCACCAGTTTTGCCAGCCCGGGATTGGAGACACACAAACTGATATTACGGGGATTGCGGCTCCACCTGTAAATATTATTACCGCGCTTGCCGGTGGGCAGCATACTGAAGTATTCCGGATGATCCTTGAAATAACGTGCGTAATATTTGGTAAAGGCGTGTCCGCCGCTTAGCCGGCGGTCGCAGGAAAAGCGGTGACGGAGAAGCCACAAATGTTCGTTCCGGTAGTAAGTATCCATTGCCTTGCGGGAACTCCATCCGCGACGGGCATTCCTTGCAAGGGAATTGCTGCGCCACACGCTGGAACGGAGCAGCGGCTTGACTGTTATGACACTCTCTTTCAGCACAAGATCGCGGCAAACCGGGATGATCTCACCGGTCTTTCCGGGCCATATCCAGCGGACACCAAGATATTTTTCCAGAAATTCGTAAACCGCAAAAACAGTACCGCTGCTGTTGGTTTGGGCGAAAACCTCTTTATCTCCGTCATTACCGGCAAAATGAATACTGTCACGGTTGATTTTGATCATGCCGTAATTCCACGGAAGCTTTGCCGGTTCCAGAGCAGCGTTGGCTTTACAGTTGCCGATGTAGAAATATTTCCCGTTGTCTTTGATCTGCTTTTCGGTGATTACCGGCAAAGATTTACCGGTGGCACGTTTCAGGTGATATGACAACTCCTGCGCTGCATGGGCAACCACCGGAACCGGTTTTTCCGGAGTGACGATACCGTGAAACAGCATTTTTCCGTTTCTGACCACAACTGCACCGGAAATGGATACAGCCATAAGCGATGCAACAACCGATAAAATAACTTTTTCCATATAATTTGTTATCAGAGACAAATTCAAAACTCTTCAAAAATCTGAAAGCACATCTGCTTTGATCTTTTTGAACGACGTTTGCAATCACCTCATTATCCTTTTATTTTACTGCTCTGTTTTTTTTCGCAAACCGGCAACGATCCGGTTCTTCTGCATCCGGGATGCCGGATACAGAAGCATCATTTCATTATGTCATAATTTCCATTCTGCCTGGGATTGAACATTTCATAGAATGGCGATTCATAGGCATGATTTGCTGATTCCATTAAAATCTCCACCGGCAGATATACAGGGGAAACATGACCATCACCATACAAAGCATTGCTCGCGTTGGAGTGAGCCTTGTATCCGATTGTGATTTTATCTTTAGTATATATCGTATTACTCTGATTAAATTTAAAATCCCGGCTGACACCCAGCATTCCCTCATTTACATCCAGCGCATGAATGTAAGCACCGGGAGTCTTCATTTCACTGATTTTGAGTTGTTGTTTATGCTTGTCTTCATTGGTACGGTAGCCGCTCATGCGGTTTACCATGTAACCTGGATAAAAATATGTTGATTTGAGCGTAGCATTGTCAAAGACAAGTTTCTGTTTAAGCTCCGGACAGAAATAAACCTTCGGCCACAGATCATCTTCTGTGACTCCAAGATAAATCGACAGTTTGCACGCCCAGGTGTACCCCGGAGTTTTATCGCGGTTGACAGGCATCCAGTCGCCATTATCCTGAGTATACGCCTGAACTGCAGCTCCGATCTGTTTGAGATTGCTGGTGCAATTGGCTGCACGTGCACTCCCCCTTGCCTTCTGCAGCGCAGGCATCAGCATCGCAGCCAGGATCGCAATAATAGCAATTACAACCAGAAGCTCGATAAGGGTGAAATGGGCGGCGGGGAGAGAGGAAAAACTTCTTTTCCCGGGAAAAGAGGTTTTTCCTGTCTCCCCGCACCCCTCTCTCCTTTTCAAGAAAAGCGGCAAAGTTTTTGCTGGCGCAAAAACGGCGTTATGTGCAGTACATGAAGCGTTTGCCTGCGGCAAACATGAA
>JAZSGR010000021.1:0-12882 GCA_045532825.1 Victivallaceae bacterium
TTACAGAACGCGAATAGGAGCAAGACAAAAGCATACCTTTTAGGAATCATCTTTCGCTGATTATCAACTTTTTTAACGTTTTTTTGCAAACACGACTTGACAAATAGTCTCTCATAGGTGCCCATAAGGGCGAAGACGGATCCCGCACCGTACTCGGCGCAAAAAAAAGACCTTGCTCCACGCTGCATCCACCGATCGCAGACAGAACCGTTTCTTGAGCTTGAAAAAACATGCTGTATGATATATTTTAATTGAGAAAAACATATCTGAATAAGGATAAAATATGAATTTTTAACAAAATTTCGGACATTATCTATTGATAAATATATTGCCGTAAAAAAAAAGCGCAGCACAACAGGAGCTATCCTTCGTGCTGCGTATCTTTTTTACAGCTTGCCTCACAGAGTCTTTACATACACTCCGGTATCCGGTATGATCCCGGAATACCATGAAATATATACTTTGCCATCAGCTCCGCAGGCATTGACGTTTCCGGCTTCGCACTCATCCATGCCGCCAAGAGCAATGGTTTCAGGAGCCTGCCACTCCAGCGGATGATCGAATATATACGATGCTTTGGCTTTACGGCAGTTGAGTATACCCCTGCCGCGCTGGAAATAATAATTGCTTACCATATCCGTTTCCGGATCATAGATCAGGGACGGTGTGGATATTCTCACATCGGTGATATTGGTTTTCGACTTTTTCCAGGTTTCACCGTTGTCGGTTGAAACGATCTGGAACTGCGCCATGTCGGTGGAGTGGATATTGGTTTCGATCCTGGCTATCACCAGTATCCTGCCGTTTCCAAGATATACGGCAGACGGTTCGGTCGGCCACTCTCTGCGCGGAAGATCTTTTTCAATGACAGTGTTTATCCAGGTTTTACCATTGTCTGAACTGGTGAGTTTTCCCCAGTAATTACGGTCCTCTCTGTAATGTCCGGCAAAGTAAAGAGCCATGAGTCCGACTCCGGGAACATGGAACACATCTGTGATTTGAATGACTTCTTCCGGCAGATCGGGTTCTGCTATACATTCATAATTTTTGCCGTCAGTTGTCCGGTAAAGCCGGTGTCTGAAATCATATCCGGCTCCGCAATGGCGTACCCAGAGCAGCATATCTCCATTTTCATCAATACCTTTGCCTATCGGAACATCTCCTCTGCCGGGAGTGTTGCATACCGGATATTCCGTGTCTTCAAAGATTCCGCTCCGGTCGGCGATTTTGGCAAAAACGGCCCGGTTCGGTTCTGAAATCTCATGGGCACTGCCGCGGCTGTAAGTACAGACAAGCCTGTCTTTGAAAAACTGGCACATCGGCCAGGAATTGTAGCCGGGAGTATTTATGACGGTTTCCGGTTCTTCCGGTATTGCCACTGCTGTTATAACCGCTCCGGAAAACACGCTTCCGTCCGGATAACTATCAGCCGGATCTGCTGTTTTTCTGGTAACGGTCAATATTGCCGGATGCTCCGGTTCAAGTCTTACACATGGAGTCAGGCAGATTTTGCGGTTACCTTCACCTGCGTTCACAAAACTTCTTACAGGTGAAAGCAAAGTGGTATTGCCATCGCAGTTCACAGCTCCGGCAAACACATCGGTGGAAGAAGCCGGACATTCGGGATCAGACTTCAGGCACAATTCAACTTTCCAGCCGCAGCATCCGCGGGGGGGCAGGGCAGGTATTTCAACGGACAGGGAGTTTTCATAACATCCGGAAAATACCCAGTCGGTGTCAGCAGGACAATCCGGCATTGCGTTGCTGAAATGTATAAATTTTTCAGCAGGAATAAAGAGCGCAAAATCAGACATTTCATTACTCCTTTAAATAGAATTTTATTACTTTCTCATAATATATACGGCGATATTGATTTTTCCACCTTGCTCCTGAAATATTTCAAACATTCTTTGCAAAACCATTTTGCCTGTGCTATCTTATTAAGGAAAGCAAAAAAAAGGATGCCGCAAATGTCACAGGGAAACAATATAGAAATACGTCCGTTCTCTTATGAGGAACTGCCGGGGATGAGTCATCTTTCCGCCGATGCCGGCTGGAATCAGCCGGAAGATGAGCTGAAAGAGATCATCCGCAGATCAGAAAAATATATTCTTGGCGCATTTTACGGCAGACAGATCGTCGGAATGGCTGCGTTTTGTCCATTCCCGGATGGCGGTTTCGCCTGTCTCAACGAAGTGCTCGTCGATCAGCAGTGGCGCAGAAAAGGAATAGCATGCAGGATCCTTGAACAGCTCATACCGCTTGCTGCCGCAGATTATCCGGTTTACCGATTGTGTGCTACTGATATGGGGCGTCCGTTATATGAGCGTTTCGGCTGTTTTCCGTATGCCGTGCTGGATTACGGAACACTTTCATTTAAAGAAATACCGGAACCGGATGGTGTGATCCTGCCGGCAGGTCTTGAGCATCTGCCGGGAATGTGTGCACTTGATCGCCGTGTTTACGGAGCTGACCGTTCTGCGATGATCCGCAGCTGTGCCATGCGTTTTCCCGCTGATACATGGTACATTGAACAGAACGGCAGTATGACCGGATTTATCATCCGTGCCGGAAACAAATATCTGGCACAAGCATCGGACACTGATGATCTTGCAGCACTGATCTGTCATGCAGATAAACACTCTGAAAAACAGCAGGCTGTTCTTATCCGGCATGAGATCCTTGAAAAAATGCAGTGTTCCATGAAGCGTATTTTCAGCCTGACTGCGATGCAGTCAGGCAATGGACTTGCTGTACCGGAAGCATCTGCATCCACTATGCTTCCTGATATAGGCTGAAGTCCTGTCAATACCTGCTCCAGTCAGGTTTTCTTGAAAACACCGCATAAAACAGTTCAGACGGAGCTTTAGGACTGCGGTCATAATTGTATATGCCGTTCTGTTCCTGTTCTACATCTGTATGCTGGGTATAGCAGTAGCCGCTGACCTCCGGCGCATTTATGAGAAACTCAACCTGTTCGGCTATTTTTGAACAAAGATCTTCAGGTGTCTTGAGATCCAGGTCATGGTATCCCCAGCTGTTGCTGTTGCTTCTGCATTCCGGCGGAATATACTTGAAACCGCCGAATTCATCGCAAACATAGGGTTGTCCATTGTAAGGGACTTCAAGTTCCGGAACATGCGACATCACTCCGCCGTGTTCCGGAAACATTCTGTTTTTCAAGGCTTCAGCATCTATGCAGTAAGGATGCACGCTCCATATATCAGTTTTTACATGGATATATCCGCTGCAATCGTGAAACGGTCGCGAGGGATCGATCGCTTTGGTCATGTCATAAACTGCAGTGATCCAGTCACGGTAAGTATTCAGCTGATCCAGTCTGCCGAGCTGTGCTGTCAGTGTGTTCGGGGTGGTTTGAATAGTTTCATTCATCGGACACCAGGTGATGATGGAAGGATGATTCATGTCACGCAATACGATTTCCTGCCATTCAGCAAGAAAGTTTTCCCGTGCCGCGGCATTATCCGTATGCAGACCCCAGTTTCCGTATTCACCCCAGGTGAGAAAACCGAGTTTGTCTGCCCAATAATGATAACGTTCTTCAAAAACTTTCTGGTGAAGTCTTGCCCCGTTAAATCCTGCTGCTTTTGCAAGTTCTATATCCTTTTTCAGCGCATTATCATCCGGGGCGGTCCAAACTCCTTCCGGATAATATCCCTGATCCAGGACAAAACGCGGAAAAAATGGTTGATTATTAAGATAAAATCGGTTTTTTACTATTGCGATTTTACGCAGGCCGGCATATGAATGGACAGTATCGATGATTTTACCGTCAGCATCGGTCACCCTGAAAATAATATCATAGAGGAACGGATCTTCCGGATTCCATTCCCGTCTGATATCTGGTGCAAGAAAAACCGGAACCCCGGCAGAACAGCTGACAGTTGTTTTTCCGCAGCTTATACCATCGGCAAAGAGCTCTATTTCAAGTTTACCGTCTTCCGGGACTGCGTAAAACTCCGGTGTAAAAACAAAGCTGCCGTTGTCAAAATCCGGGACTGTCCGGCAGCGTTTCAAACCGTCATGGGCAACAGCTTCCAGCCATACAGTGGACCATATCCCGGTGACCCTGGTATAATGACAGCCGGAGGATTTGTGTAAAACCGCCTGCTTCCCGCTTCCTGAAAGCCCTTCACGTATATGGTCCGTTACGTATAGTGTCAGCAGATGACTGCTGCCGGGGGTGACAAAGGAAGTTATATCGAATTCAAAAGAACATTGTCCGCCTTTGTGACGTCCGGCAAATTTTCCGTCAATAAAAACGGATGAAATGTTATCAACACCTCCAAAGTGCAGAATGATACGTCTGCCGTTCCAATGTTCCGGAATATCTATCGTGCGGGCATAAATCATTGCCGGAATAAAATCGGTGAATTCCACTCCGGAAAGTTTGCTTTCAGGACAAAAAGGAACATTTATTGTTCTGGCAAACGGACCGCGCCGCAATAAAAGTTTTGACGGATCAAATCTGTTTGCTGTATCGGAGTATACCGCCGGCTGATAGGTCATGACCTGCGGCTCCTGCCAGATCCCGCTTTCACTCAAGTCGAATTCAAAGGTCCATTGGCCGTTAAGGTTTATCCATTCTTTGCGGATAAATTGCGGACGGGGATGCTCCGGGCGGGGGATGGTGGTCATTTGTTATTCCTTTCTTTGGGTTTTGCATATAAAATACTCTGCAATGCAAAAAAAAGAATGAAATATTATGACAATAACATGGACTATCCCGTCATTTCTGTGTTTTTTCTGAATTGTTTCGGAGATACTCCGCATTTTCTGGTAAATATTCTGGAAAAATAAAATTCATCTTTGAAACCGAGCATCGCTGCTATCTCTTTGACAGAACAGGATGAGTGAGTAAGCAGATTTTTTGCCTGCTCAATTTTTCTTGCGATCAGAAATGCGACAGGAGATGTTCCGAAATCTTTTTTGAATATCCTCATAGTCTGTGTTTCACTTTTACCGATTTTTTTTGCCAGTTCTGCGATCGCAGGGGAGGGCGAAGCGATGAAATTTTCCAGCATATCCCTTAAAATCAGCCCCTCCGGTGATATTATTTTTGCAGGCTCCTTTGAGGTGTTCACTCTTGCGGACAATTCTGAAAAGATCCCGGTTATGATCTCCGGAAATGCCGTCTGGCGTTTTTCAAGCGGCAGATCCGCAAGGCGGTCAAGGCGGTCTTTAAACAGTTCCTGCAGACAGACGCCGCGGAAAAGTACGGTCTTATCCAGGTAAAAAGCCTTCAACAGTTCAGGAATCATGGTACCGTTGAAGTTGAAAAAGTGCTTCACCCATGGATCGGCAGGATCAGAACTGTAACAGTGCCGGGAATTCAGCGGCAGCAGATAACAATCTCCCTGCTGCGGATGAAAGACGCTTCCGTTTATTTCCAGAGTACCGGTCCCGGAACTTACCGCTTCCAGAACAAAACAGGGTGAGCGTAACCGGTTTATCTTATATGCAGGATCCCGCCATGTAGTACCAGCCAACCCCAGATCAAATGGAGCCTGACCGGATATCCGCGGGGCGAAAATGAAACTCTCATTGAACATGACTGAACTGTATCCGGTTGTTTTTTATTGCTGTTCAAACAGCATCTGATTGGCGAGGTTGGCAACTTTGAGCGAATGAATATCCTTTTCCGGAATGAAACGGGCAGGCAGGGAAATATGGCGTACACTTCCGCCGGAAAGCTGTTTCAATATCTGCCGCACCGACTCCCGGACTGCACTTTCCGCCTGTTCAAATATGATGCCGGAAAACTTGAACGATTGAGCCGCCGCCAGGGTCCATTCATTATAAATGCCGATCACATCCGGATGAAAATCAAGTTCCGCACAGCGGTCAAGATAGATCCTCATAGAATACTTTCCGTACAGTATCACCGCAGGCAGACGCTGTTCAGCCAGCACTTCCGCCTGATGACGGGCGGTGTGGATCCTGAAATCAGCTTTGACGTTGTTTTTACGGCAGCTTTCGATAAAGATTTTTTCAGTGACTTTGTTATCGAACTCTTTTCCCTCAAACAGACACAGGGTTATTTTTCTGTGTCCTTTTGCCGCCAGACACTTCACCGCTTCCGGCAGGGCAGTGGAATAATCAGGAGCTGCGGAGGAAAAGTCGTATGCACTTCTGCCGCAAAGAGTGAATAACGGATAATTCTGCTGTTCCAGGGTATGCGACAGTTCTTCCGGAAACTGTTCAGAAGCACATGATGTTATGATCCCATCCATGCCCGAGGCGAGGAACGCTTTCAGCTCTTCCGCTGTCTGATTGCGGTCGAAGCGTGCGATGCGCAGGGCCACTTTATATCCGGCTTTCCCTGCCTCATCCATCGCAGTTTCCACCGCCGCTGAAAGGAACTGGTCGGTCAGAATGTCGCTTAAAAAACCTATGGTACGCACACTGCCGCGCCGGAGTGCCAGTGCAAGTTCACTGGGACGGTATCCGTGGGCAGCTGCGATCTGTCTGACCCGTTCGGCGCGCTCTCTGGCATCGCGCCGTTTATCTTTGGTCGCTCCGGAGAGCGCACGCTCCGCTGTTTTTGCGGATACACCCGCCAGACGGGCGATCTCTTTTACTGTTATCATAATCAAAATATAGCATCTTTTCAACTTTTTTTCAAGAGATGGTTGACTTTTACTCAATGCGGGGTATATTAATAACTGTACAACGGAGACAGTTAATAGTTTTATCCGGGGCGGTCAATGAAATTTCAAGTCGGTTATCAGAACGAACGTCGTTTTATCGATCATCTTCTCAAGAACAGCGGATGCATTTCTGAAATTTATTTTCCCTGGGGCGGATTTACCACCGGCAGGGGGATAGTTGAAGGCAGAGAACAGCAGAAACAGCTTGAGGCTGATCTGCGTGCATTTTCTGAATCAGGCATCGGATTGTCGCTGCTGCTCAACGGAAACTGTTACGGGCGTAATGCTCTTTCCAGAAAATTTTTCCAGACACTTGGTGATACGGTGGATTTCATCCACAGCGAATATACCCTTTCCGGGATCACCACTGCATCACCTGTTATTGCAAAATTCATCAAGACCAATTTCCCTTTTCTTGACGTCCGTGCTTCGGTGAACATGGAGATCGGAACGCCGGAAGGAGTTGAGTATCTTGAAGATCATTTTGACAGTTTTTATCTGAAACGTGAATACAATTATGATCTGCAAACCATGAAGCGCATGCGCGATTTCTGCCGCAAACGCGGCAGAAAAATGCTGATTCTTGCCAATAGCGGATGTCTTAATTTCTGTTCCGCCCGTACATTCCATGACAATCTGGTGGCTCACCAGCACGAAACAGCTGAAATGGATAATGCTTTTGCATTTCACGGAGCATGTTCAACGTTTCTGAAAAAAACGGAAAAACGTATGCAGCTGCTTGCCAAAAGCAATTTCATCCGGCCTGAAGATGTTCATTATTATGAGGACCTTTGCGACGGAATGAAACTTGCGACCAGAACAAATTTCAATCCGCTTGCGGTCGTATCTGCTTATTTTTCCGGCAAATGGCGCGGAAATCTGCTTGATCTTACGGAACCAGCTCATTCAGAAGTGTTTCTGCCGCAGATCATCGACAACCGCAAGATCCCGGCTGATCACATCCAAAAACGTTTTGCATGCGATAAAGTTTGTGAAAAATGTTCTTATTGCCGGAGCGTACTTGAAAACGCTCTGGTTTCTCTTGAAGATAAAAACAGAAAATTGTTTTAAGAGGTAAAAAAATGTTAACCAGTAAAATCATCAAAGAGGCGGCGCTCGCCGCCGGAGCCGACATGTGCGGCATTGGCGACATGGCACGTTTTGAAGGTGCACCGCGCGAAATGGATCCGCGTTACATCTTCCCCGAAGCCAAGTCGGTGATCGGTATGGTTTTCCGCATTCCGCGCGGAGTTCAGCGCGGGATCGAGGAGGGAACCCAGTTTTATCAGTATCCGTCGATGGCATACGGCGGCATCAATGAAATTTTTGCGCCCTCCGTACTTTATCAGGTCGGTCAGGTGATCGAAGATCACGGTTATGAGGCGTTCATTTACCGCAATACCGGTGCCAGAGGATGTGTTTCCGATATGGATGGTTCTCCCGGAAACACCCTGTCTCCGGAAGAACAGATAGAAGTGATGAACCATGCGAAAAAGAAAACCGCGCATCACCGTTCTGTTCAGTTCACCCGTGCAGCACGTCCCGGACAGGTTCCGCCTGATCTGCAGTTCCAGTTCCGTCTGGCGGCTGTTGCCTGCGGTCTCGGTGAGATCGGCTGGAGCAAAATGTTTCTTACCAAAGATTTCGGTCCGCTTCAGCGTGTTGCATTCATATTTACCGATGCAGAACTTGAACCGGATCCGCTTTATAACGGAGAGCCGCTCTGCCGTAAATGTATGGCGTGTGTCCGTGAGTGTCCAGGAGGCTGTCTGAGCAAAACCGAGAGCATCAAAGTCAATATCGGCGGCAAGGTCTGCGAATGGGGAAAATTGGATGAGTGGAAATGTTATGCATTCTACACCCACGGCGGACGCAAATTCAACCCGTTTGTCCCCAAAGAGGTCTGGGATAAAAATGAAAACGGTGATCTTGACCTGCTTGAAGGCAAAGCACAGGCAAATGAAAAAGAGATCATGAAGGTGTACCGGGCTCTGGAAAAATATTTCCCGTCATGGGTCGGATACAATATGGCAAAGTGCGGCGGATGTATCCGTGCCTGTGTCAGCATGCTTGAGAAAAAAGGCGGATGCATGGAAGGGCGTTTCAAAGAACCGCTGCGTACCGGCAAACCGTGGGTAATGGACCGCTGAAAAAAAGGAGTGTTCACTGTGATAAATGCAGAAATCATAAAAAAGAAGGCTTTGGAACTCGGTGCCGTCGCTGTCGGTATCGGCGACGTGGAACTTTTCAAAGGTGTTTCGCCGCAGCGTGATCCCAAAATGATCCTGCCCAATGCAAAGTGCGTGATCGGATTTATCTTCCGTGTCCCCCGTGCGCTTTACCGCACCATGGAACAGAAAAATCAGTATATGCAGTACACCCAGCTGGGGGTAAAATATATCGATGAGGATTTTGCGGAGATCTTTCTTTTCAAAATCGGTTCCATGATCGAAAATGCCGGATACGATGCCTGTCTTCAGCGCAACATTTCCAATTTGCGCATCAAGGGTGACAAAAGCACCAATCCTGAAGTCGTGGATACTTATGAACTGGTGAATGCGGAACCGGTAGCTCCCGGCAAGCCGGCTCCGGAGATCATCATGGATTTCAATCAGGCGGCGAAGATCTGCGGACTTGGAGATGTCGGAGTTTCCGGACACCTCATCGCTCCGAAAGTCGGTCCGTTCCTGCGCATGGCTTTCATCGTGACTGATGCTCCGCTTGAATGTGATGCACCATTCGGTGAAACTCTGTGCGACAACTGCAATCTGTGCAAAGACGCGTGTCCCGGACATGCCATCGGCGACAATGGAACCGACAGCTGGCAGTGCGCAGTTTACTATCGCGGAGCGCACAGATCCAATCCGTTTATGGAAGATGATTTTCTCGCCGGAGACCAGGAAAAAGAAGCGGTCATTTCCGGCAGCAAACATTTTGACAGCACGTCCGCACGCGAAATTTACAAACAGATCGATTTTCTGCCGAGCAAAAGCACCGGTTATATCCCCTGTATCTGCGGCAAGGCATGCGACATGGTCTGTTACCGTCATCTGAAAGAAAAGGGTGTCTTATGAAAGAGTTGAAAGAAAAATTATTTTCCGCACTGAAAAACAGCCGCGCTGATATCGTCTGTTGCGCAAATATCGACCGTATCCGTGATCAGGCGGTAAAAAAACTCATGCAGGATGCAGGAACCGTGATTTGCGTTGCGTTCCGTCAGCTGCGCGGTACCCGCCGCGGAATAGAAGAGGGGACAGTCTACTACCAGTACTCAACATCGGTGGAAACTATTGAAGAGATCATGATCCCCGGTGCTCTGCTTGCCGGATGTTCCATTCTTGAAGATGCCGGATTTGAGGCTCTTCCGCAGCGCCGGTATCAGCTGGTCATGAACGGAACTGATGAAAACAACTTTGAAGTCGATCATCATGAAGTGTTCCGCGGAAAAGAGGCTGAAACTATTCTTGATTTTGAACAGTGTGCCTTTGATTGCGGTCTGGGAGAGATCGGTCTTTCCGGTTCCATTCTGACTGATGATTTCGGCCCCTGTCAGCGTTGGGGATTTATCATCACCGATGCGGTGCTTCCTGCTGATGAACCGGTCGTTCCGCATCTTTGCGACCGTTGCGGCGAGTGCATAAAGGGGTGTCCGGGCAAAGCATTGAGTGCCGACGGCAAACGCGATACCTGGCAGTGTTCAGCATACTACAAGGGTGCGAACCGTACCAAAAATCCGTTTATGCCGCCCGAGGCTTTTGCCGATGATCCGGAACGTTTGAAGATCATTGCCGGTGAGGCGGAGCTTTCTCCGGAGCGGGCAAGAGAGATCATCGATCAGCTGAATTTTTATCCGCCGATGAAACACGGATACGTGTCATCGATGTGCGGCAGGGCGTGCGATACCGCCTGTTATGTCCATTTGGAAGAAAAAGGTGCGCTGAAAAGAAAATTCAAAACACCTTTCCGCAAACGTCCGGAATGGAAACTTTCTCTGGAGGGCCGTGACTGATGAAGCTGCCTGAAATCACCTGGAGTCTGATGCATCCGACTCCGCTTGCTCCCGGATATGTCCGGGAGCTGGTCAGGCAGGCTGAACGCTATCACGTTGACAGTTTTGAGATCTGCGGTCAGTGTCATACCCCTTACGGCGGTCTTGACGGGTTGATCGATTACAGAGAGTATCCTTCGGCATTTGCCAACTGGGATCAGGATAAGGTTTCAGAAAACAGACATAATCTCAACGAAATACTTTCAGTGAGCCATGCTGCCGGTAAAGATGTTTACCTCTGGCACCGGGAAGTGATGGTTCCGCCTGGATTGATCGATGATATTCCGGAACTGCTGGATGAGTGCGGCGAATTCGATCTTCTCGGCAATGCATTTGCCGAGCTGATAAGATTTAAGATAGACCGCACTTTTTCCGTCTGTCCGCAGCTTGACGGTATAGTTCTGTCGCTTACTGAAGCGGATTTTTCCGCCATACACAACTCAAATACGGAAAAATATCCGCCGGTGGAAGTTGTGCGTTTTGTCATTGAAATTTTTGCTTCAGAACTTGAAAAACGCGGAAAACGTTTTATCATGCGCTCATTCGGTTCCATCGCGCAGGATTATGAAGATATTCTTGCCGGAGCAGAAAAATTATCCGGCAGATATCGTTTTGAAATAGAAACCAAGATCACTCCTTATGATTTTGATCCGTTTCTTCCGCTCAATCCTTTTCTGCGGAAAAGTGAAAATTTCACTCTTTCTGCGGAATGTGAGACTACCGGTGAATTTATGGGGCAGGGGAACATGCCGTTTGAGCATGTTTCACATATCGTCCGTTATGTCCGTGAAGGACAGCAGAAAGGCGTCGACCGCTTTGTTATCCGCATTGACCGTCGCGGCAACTGTATTTTCGATATTTACGAATTGAATTACTACGCATACGACCGGGCGATACATGATTTGACCGCTACTGCAGAGTCAATAAGAGAAGAATGGTATCAGAAAAGTTATCCGGAACATATCCGGCAGCAGCTGATCAAGTTGGATAAAATCGGTTGGGAAATGGTTTCCAAAACCTACTTTATCGACCGTCAGGTGCTGTTTCACGGCAATTATGCCATGAAATATTTGAAAGCCGGTTTTATCTTTGCACTGTTTTCGGATGGAACAACTCTGGAAAACGGCAGGTATATATGGTCAATACTTACTGACCGTCCGGCTCCCGGCAGAGTTTTCATTCTCAAAGAAAAAGACGAGTCTGTATCTTGTGCCGACCGCGGACTGGCTGTTTGCAATACACTCGGACTGCCGCCGGATGATTACAGGAACAAACTGTGGAACAATGCTGTCGTGATAACCCGGTGTGTCCGTGAGTTGTGCCGCTGTATCTGTGCCTATTTTGATGCAATGGAACAGAATAAACGCAGCATCCTCGAGCGGCAGACTGCAGCAAGTCTCGCTGAATTTGATCGCCTTGCCGGACACAAGATCGAAATCAAACAAAGGAACGTCATCAACGGATTGGAGCACCGGTTGACTGAGTACCGCCGTTCCATTGAAGAAATATATATCGAACCGCTGGCGGCGATATGCAAAGCTCTTCCTGAGGAATTTTCTGCTGAACTTGCAGCAAAAGAAAAATTTCTTGCCGGAAAAAAAGACGGTGTGATCACAGGTGGAATAACTTTTGAAGCAAGAATCCTGCGTTTTATGCACGCCTCGCATGCTGTGATCCATAACGGTTACCCGGCAAGATGGGCAGGCAACAGGGTGTTTCCCAACGGTTTTTTTGAAGTAAAACTCAAACGGGGAAAGACGCTTGCGATATGCGGAGATCCGGATGCCGCTTCTGATTTTTCCGCTGTCATTGACGGTAAAAGATTTGAGCTTTCATTCAATGATGACGGAGTTTGTTTCATGCCGCTTGAGCCGGGAGCTGATGACGTGTGTGTCAGATTGGAAAAACGCGGCAAAGCATATCCAATGTTTCACGCAGTAACTGTATGTGATCAATGAAAAACACACAGTTACTGCCGGGTGTTTCCGGATAAAAAATGGTTATTGTCCCATTTTTTGTGAAAGTTGTTCAAACTGCGGTGGCGCATGCATGTGATTTGGCGGTACACCTTGTCACGGCGCAGCCCATAAGGGCGAAGACGGATCCCGCACCGTACTCGGCGCAAAAAAAAGACCTTGCTCCACGCTGCATCCACCGATCGCA
>JAZSGR010000010.1:0-28428 GCA_045532825.1 Victivallaceae bacterium
GCGTCTGCCAGTTCCGCCACCCGAGCACAACCAATTTCAAATAGCACAGTTCAACTGTCTGTGGCAGTCAAACCATGTACCTAATATAGCCTGCATTTTTGAACATTGCAAATCAAGATTTCATTTTTTTTCGTATTTTTCCTGATTTTTTTGCATTTTTCCGCTTTTGATCGTCACCAAACGCTCAAGCAGCATGCTCCAGCGCGGCTCCAGACGGACATTGGCGACCGCAGTACTGAGCGCACGGCGGCTGCCGACAAGTACCAGAAGTTTTTTCGCTCTGGTCATCGCTGTGTATATAAGGTTGCGCTGAAGCATCACATAATGCTGGTTCAAAACCGGAACTATCACTGCCGGAAACTCGCTACCCTGGGATTTATGGATCGTCACAGCATAAGCCGGAGTGATCTGCTCAAGATCACCTGAACTGTATTCCAGAACTCTCCCGCCGTCAAAACACACAGCCATCCTGCGCTTCTTGGCATCCACGGCAGTTATTCTGCCGAAATCCCCGTTGAATACTGCTTTGTCATAATCATTGACGGTCTGCATCACCTTGTCACCGGTGCGGAACACCCGTTCTCCCGCACGCAGTTCCCCCGCCGCGGACGGATTGAGTTTTTCCCCCAGCAGCAGATTGAGATTTTCCGTACCGCACACGCCTTTATTCATGGGAGACAGCACCTGAATGTCATCCACCGGTTCCAAACCGAACCGCTGCGGTATACGTTCAGCGACCATGCGGCATATAAGATCAGCGGCTTTTTCCTGATCTTCCTGTTCTATCCAGTAAAAATCAGCAAGCTCTCTGCCGGACGGCAGTTCAGGCATCAGCCCGCGGTTGACACGATGGGCATTGGATATTATCAGACTGCCGGATGCCTGACGGTAGACACGGGTGAGAAAACTCACAGGGAAGATCCCGCTTGAGATCAGATCACCGAACACTTTGCCCGGACCGACGGACGGAAGCTGATCGGCATCCCCGACCAGCACTACAGAACACCCGGGGGCAACGGCATCAAAAAGTGCATCTGCTATAACTATATCAAGCATGGAACACTCATCAACTATCAGCAGATCACAATCAAGAGTATTGGCAGCATCGTATCCGAAACGGTTGGTGCCGGGGTCGTACATCAGCAGCCGGTGGACTGTTTTTGCATTACATCCGGTCGCTTCCCCCAGCCGCTTGGCAGCACGTCCGGTGGGTGCGGCAAGCAGAACTTTGAGTTTTGCCCGCGCAGCACGGTTGACCAGCTCCCCGATCACCGTGGTCTTGCCCACGCCGGGACCGCCGGTTATCACGGAAACCGGCCCGCAGGAAACAGCATCGACCGCAGCAGCCTGTTCATCAGAGATGCGGCCGTTGATTTTTCCTCCGGCAAGCTGCTTACCGGAAAATGTTTTTACCGAAGCAAGTTTTATCAGTTTTTCAGCCAGACGGCGTTCAGAAAAAAGCAGACGCGGGGAATATATCATCCCGGAGTCGGTAAGAAGTATCCGCCGCATCAGAGCCGATTCGATACCGCGCGCGGCTTCGGCCTGACTGCGTCCGGCAAGCGCAGCGGTACGGATCTCAAGTTCTCCGCGTTCCACGCAGACGTGACCGGACGAGACCAGAGTGTTCAGCGCAAAAACCGCTGCGGCACACAGACGTTCGGTGGAGTCTTCTGCAAATCCCAGACTTCTGGCTATGGCATCAGCCTTGAGAAATCCGACACCGGAAACATCCTCCGCCAGCCGGTAGGGATTGCGCCGGACGACCTCCGCCGCCCCTGCCCCGTAAACCGAAAGCAGACGGTTGCAGTAAGCAGGAGAGATCCCGAGCCCCTGAAGAAAGATCATACTTTCCCGCCGGTCCGCGGACTCTTTCCATATCCTGCCGATCTCTTCCGCCTTTTTTTTGCCGATACGCGGGATCTCGCTTATACGCCGGGGATAATTCTGCAGGATATCGAGAGTCTTTTCACCGAAATGTTCAACTATGACACCTGCAGTTTTCATTCCGATGCCGGGCACGGCAGATGCCAGAAAACGTTTGATGCCCTCCGGGGTCTGCGGCAAACGGATACTTGCACTTTCTGCCTTGAACTCCTCGCCGAACTCCGGATGCTTTTCAAAGTATCCGGAAAGCTCGACCGTCTGACCGGTTTCGATGCCGGCAAGCGGACCGCACGCACGCAGGCGGTTGCCTTCCGGAGTACGGATCGAAACAACAGCAAAACCGCTTTCCTCACTTGCGTAAAGAATGCGCTTCACCTCTCCGGAGATGCGGAACTGCTGTTTTTCACCGTTGACCGCCATTAGAAATCACTTTTTGGAAAATTTTTCTTTCAGCCGCAGTTTTGCCGCCTTGAGGCTTTCACAGTCTGCAGTTCTTTCCTTATAATAATGGTCAAGCGGATAGCATCCGGAAACGATGCCGTGACGCGGTGCAGTGGTGCAATCGCCGAAAGTACGGCAGATGCGGCGGGTCTCCAGAGGTCTGCCCTCAAGAGTATCCGCGCACACACCGGGATACGAAAGCACCAGTCTGCCGTATCCTGCCATATCCGCCATGCCGCTGCGGATCACATGCTGGGCGACCGGAACCAGATACTCCTGCAGACAGCTGTATCCGGAACCGATGAAGATCATATCGCTGCCGGAGAAATGTTTCTTCACCGCAGCCACCGCATTGATCTGGCGCGCGGCTCCGATGACCGGATCCTCCGGCGGCAGATATCCATCCGATACCGGATAGTACGCCGGACGCTGAAAGTGCGGATTATAATAAGGACTGCAAACAGTGGTACAGATGAGATTTATTCCCATATCATGCACCATTTCCAGAAATTTCAAAGGTTCAGTAAGATCGTATCCGAGTCCGGTACCGTCGCCGCCGAAAGCATATTTGTAATTGCCGACACCGATACCGTTGCGTTCCATGGGAATACCGACCCGGTCCGGACCGGGTTCAAAAGGCAGACAGTCAAAAAGGGACAATCTGGTTGCTATGGCAAGTTGCGGAGCGGCTTTCCTGATCGTTTCCACGATCTCGCGGAAAAATCTGGTGCGGTTTTCAAAACTGCCGCCGTACGGACCGGGACGGGTGAACGCACTCAAAAACTCATGTCCGAGATAACCGTGAGCCATTTTGACGTCAACGAAATCAAATCCCGCCTGCTGCGCCAGCTGCGCCGCTTTGCCGAATGCATTGATGATCTCACGGACTCCGGCATCACTCACCACATTTTTCTCACTGCAGTGAAAACGCTCATCAAGAAGTGGATGACTGTACGCTGTGACCGATTCCAGTTTTGCATCATCATTGGGATGACTGAAACGGCCGGAGTGGGTCAGCTGCAGACCGATGATAAAATCATCACTGCTGCCGAAACGCTCAAGGTGGGCTTTTTTCATATCCTCACGGAGCGCTTTGATCGCCGGCAGAGTCTGTTCTGTTATCATGAACTGTCTGGTATTGCTCTTGCCGGTCTGCATCACCGCACAGGCTTCGCAGCCGAAAAGCAGCTTTGCTCCGCCGGTCGCGAAATTCATCCAGCGGCGGCGGGTAAGTTTACTTGGAGCACCATCCGGCAGACAGTCCCACCCCTCCATAGGCAGGACACACCAGCGGTTGCCGATCACCCTGTTGTTCCATTCAAGACTTCCGGCAAGCGGAGACTCCGGTGCAGGAAGAATGGCATCATCAAGTTCAAGATCGATACCGAGAGATGCGATATGTTTACGGAAATCCTCCGCAGTTTTGAAAGATGCAATACGCGGATAACTGTCTGCCATGTTTTCTATTCTCCTGAAAAATTTTCTGATAGTTGGGTTATAAAAAGATCAAAGGGGATGACGTTCAGATCATTGAGGATTTGCGAACTTTTCCCGATAAATATTTTTGTTGCGGAAATCAGCCCACACCGTTTCAAACCAGCCGTCAAGATCCGGAACCGGACGGCAGTCAACGAAACGGTGGACAAAATCCCTGCCGTCAAAAAATGTCTCCAGCACCTTATTGCGGAATGCAGGATCTTCCGGAATCATATTGCCGTTCTCATCCAGTACCGCTGCAGAACCGCGGCTGCCGACACCGGCTTCGACCTGGAACAGTATGGCGGAAATATAGGCGATACAGGCAAATGCCAGCTGTCGGTTTATCAATCCGTTTTCACCTGCGGATGCCGGATAACCTTCACGTTCGATCGCCCGGTACAGTTTTTTGGCTTTCTTCAACTCTTCTGCCAGCAATCCGCGGTTCCGGAGATGTCCGGCGGCACGGGTCATACGTGCCTGAAGTTCACGGCGGTCGGCAAGCCATACGCGGCTGCCGGAAAGAAACTTTTTCAGCCGCATGATCGTTTTTTCCGCAAGTTTCACTGCAGATGCTTCATTCATGAGATCTCCGTCCTCTGCGCCTGCGATGAACTCAGCGGCACGGAACGCTCCGACCTGCCCGGCATTGAGCGCGGAACCGCCCGGACGGGCAACACCATGTGAGCCATTGACCTCACCGACCGGAAACAGACGGGAAGTGTTTACCGACTCGTACCAGATATTTCCGGCAAGTCCGCCGTTGTTGTGCTGGGCACACACCGCGATCTCGAGCGGTTCACTGGAGAGGTCGATATTGTGATCGCGGTAAAGCGAAACTGCCCCGGGATTCATTTTCAACAGACGTTCCAGCGGAGTTCCCGACAAAGCTCCGGATCGTTCAAGGTATTCCCTTGCCTCGTCGGAAAGTGCGGAAAAGTCAAGATTTGCCGGATCGGAACGGAAATCCAGAAACACCCGCCTTCCCTTTCCGGATATCTCCTTATGGACCAGAAGATCAATCACCGATGAACCGTCAGAAACTTTACGCACATCGAACGGCCACTGATATCCTTTGAGAAACACCATGGAGTTGAGTATGCCGTCATCTTTGAAGTGATCGCGCAGGAACTCCCGTTCATCCGAACCATCCGGAGCAGTAGAAATAAAGCGCGGCAGAACCTGCATGTAGGTACCGGAAACGTTCCAGCGGAATTTGATCGAAGCAAGTCCGAACTGTGACTCGGGCAGTCCCTGCGCCATCACACCTTTTTCCAGAGCAAGTCCGATAGCACCGGTATGTCCGCAGGGGTAGACACTGCCTGCATAAAGTCCGCCGGGACCGCCGACAGCAAAAACGGTATTTTCTGCAAGAACCGTTTCAAATTTCTTTTTCTCATTATCAAAAATCACCGCTCCGCACGCCCTGCCGCGCCGGACGATCAACTCCGCCGCAGTACATTTTTCCATAACCGGTATACCGGCACCCTTTACCGCACGGATCAGAGCAAGGCACATCTCGCGCGAAGTGTAAGGTCCGCAGCTGGTTGCCCGGCGGCGCGGATCATGATCGGTCTTGTAACCGATGTACTGTCCCAGATGATCATGCGGGAAAGGGACTCCGAGATTGACCAGATTCATAAAGCAGCGCAGCGAAAGTGCGGATTCAACCAGTGCAACGTCTCCGTGACAGGCTCCGTTTTCAAAATAACTTGCCGCCATGAGTCCGGGGGCATCCGGCTCCGAACCGTAAACACCCAGTTTGTAATAGGTCTGCTTATCGCTACCGGTGTTGATGGAAGTGCCGCGTTTGAGTCCTTCGGTAACGATCAGGATTTTTTTCACTCCCTCCGCATGCAGCCGCAAAGCAGCGGCAAGACCGGATGCTCCGGAACCGATAACAAGAGTATGGACCTTTTTCATGCCCCGATCACAGCCTTTCGACATCCATTCCGCCGCTCACGTTGATGACCTGACCGGTGGAATAGGCAAGATCCCCGCGCAGCAGCATGGCAACGGCGCGTGCGATATCTTCAGGATATCCCCAGCGCGGCTGAAGTGTCAATCCCTCTGCAATGAGCTTATCATATTTTTCTTTCACAACACTGGTCATATCGGTTTCGATCACACCCGGCCGGATCTCATAAACATTGACTCCGAACTCCGCCATCTTTACAGCAAAAAGTTTGGTCATCATACCGAGAGCCGCCTTGCTCATGCAGTATTCCCCGCGGCTGATGCTGGCAACGGCGGCGGAACAGCTGCCGATATTGACGATCACACCGGATCTGCGTTCAGCGAAATAACGTCCTGCCGCCTGGGAGAGGAAAAAGGTGCCCTTGAGATTGACTCCCATGACAAAATCGAAACTTTCTTCAGTCATATCCAGGATATCGGCACGCACTTTCGGAGCAACTCCGGCGTTATTGACCAGAGCATCAAGACCGCCGAAGTCTGAAATCACATTTTCAAGCAGAGCATTTCTATCCTCTCTTACGGAAACGTCAGCTTTGTAACAACGTGCGGAAACGCCGTAAGCATCTTCAAGTCTTCTGCAGAGAGCCGCACCTTCTTCCCCGGGATTTCTGGCACACACAGCAACATTCCATTTTTCAGAAGCAAGTTTTTCCACGATCCCGGCACCGATTCCGCGGCTGGAACCGGTGACTAAAGCAGTTTTTGCCATACCAAAACCTCTTTGCGCGTACTATATGTATTATGTATATCTGTCATTTTATAAAATATACTGTTCAGAGTATAAAAAATCAAGCGGCCGGCACAAATTTCCGACATTGCCACCAGCCGGTGACTAACCGTGCAAGGACAAGTTTGCCCGGTGCGCTCCGTATTTAAGATACAAAAAAATCAGACTCCGACTTGAAAAAGAGACAAAACAGTGCTATGTTATGAATTCTGACTGATGTACATATCGCATCTACATTGGCAGATGCGTTGAGAAAGTTATGGAAAAATAAGAGTTTTTAACTGTTTAAAACAAAAGAATTGAGGTAAAAAAATGAAAAGAACATTCCAGCCCTCCAACCGCCGCCGCAAACGCCGCATTGGTTTCTTCGCCCGCATGGCGACCCGTGCCGGCCGTCTGGTCATCAAACGCCGCCGCCAGAAAGGCCGCGCCAGACTGACTGCTTAACATCAACAAACCGGTCCGTTCGATTGCAAGGGGAAAAACGCAGTTCGAGGTTGTCGCTGAAAAAGAGCGATAAACTCGTTTACAGAGCCCAGTTCGACCAAGTCCGCCGTGAAGGCAGAAAAAGCGTCGGCAGAGGACTTATCGCTGTGGTGGCGCCCTGCTCCGAATCCGGATGCGGAGTGATATGTTCAAAGAAATTCAGTCTGTTGTCAGTGGAGAGGAACCGGGCACGGAGGTTGCTGTGGGAAAGCTTCAGGATACTGAAACCGCACCTGCCGACGTGCAGAATGGTGTTGATCCCGAGACAGAAACTGAAAAGCTACAAACGGCAGCAGGCGACTGCGGAACTTGCCGGTCTGCTGGCAGATCAGCAGATCATTCCGTACGCAGTTGCGGATTCTTTGCAGGGTCAGTGATCCTGCTGATACGGGTCTATCAGAAACTGATATCACCTCTGCTTCCCGACTGTTGCCGCTACGAGCCCACCTGTTCCCGCTATGCTGTGGAGGCATTGCAGCTCCACGGTTTCTGGAAAGGATGTCTCCTTACTGTATGGAGACTGATGAGGTGTCAGCCGTTCTGCAAAGGCGGATACGATCCGGTTCCGCCGCGTAAACAAAAATAACCCTGCCTCCCGCAAGGAAGGCTCTGGATTTTCAATATGAAATTTGACAAAGACATCGTTCTGGCGATAGTGATCTGCGCCGGAGTGCTTTTTGCCTGGGATCCGTTCTGCAAATATATGGGTTGGACCTCCGATCCGGTTCCGGCAGCGTCTGCTGCCGTTCAGCAGTCGCAGCCCGTCACTGCCGTTTCCCCTGCAGCCGTTGAAAAATCCGGCAGCAAGCCCGCCAGAGCAGCAGAAAAAGAAGCGGAGACAGTTGTAAAACTTCCGGCGGTCACCCTTGCCGGCAAACAGTTTTCCTACCGGATATCCCCGGTTTCCGGCAGCGTTGAAGCCATCACGCTCGCTGATTACAAAAACGCAGAACGTACCGCTTCTGTGATCCTCGACAAGCTCTCCCCCGCCTCGTCCGGCGCACTTGCCGTGAATGGAGCATATCCCTGGGAGCTTGAAACGATAGTTTCTCTGAAAAGAGATCAGAACAGCTGCATTCTGACCCGACAGCTCAAAGACTCCGCCGGACAGAGTTTCAGGATCACCCAGAAATGGGAACTCGGCAGCTCGCCGTACACTGCAAAGTACAGTGTAATCTTCACCAACCCCGGCAAAACTGCTGTCAATATCGCCGGAGTCAGAGTAAGCGGCGGAGATCTTCCGCCGTGGCATGTCATATCCGGCGACAAGGTACGCATCCCGTCTCACCGTCTGGATTACATGACCTCATCCGGCAAATACGGTGACGTCAAAGCCGATAAAAAGGACTCCGGATTCTTCATCAAACCGGAACCGGTCGTCAAATGGGTCTCCCTCGGCAACAAATACTTCGCCTCCATTCTGGAGTCTGCCACTCCGTTCCTGCTCTTCCAGAAACGCGAATTCCTGAACGACGGTAAAGATGATTATCCGCTGATCTCCGCCGGAGCAGCTCTGGGCGATATCCTGCTGATCCCCGGAGAAAGCAAATCTTTTGATTTCAAGTATTACAGCGGTCCGAAGATCATTGCCGATCTTGACCGTTTCGACTCCTCGACCGGCAGGATCATGCACCTTGCTTGGGGTCCATTGGATTATCTCGCACGTCTCCTGCTGTGGGTACTGGTCAAGTTCCACGCAGTGCTGGGTTCATACGGCTGGAGCATCGTCCTGCTCACCCTGGTGGTGAGGATCATCTTCTATCCTCTCACCGCCCGCGGCAATGCTTCCATGCGCAAGATGCAGACGGTTCAGCCCATGCTCAAAGAACTCCGCGAAAAATACAAGGACAATCCGCAGCTTATGAACACCAAAATGATGGAACTTTACCGCAAAGAGGGAGTCAATCCCTTCGGCGGCTGTCTGCCTATCCTGCTCCAGATACCGGTGTTTTTCGCACTTTACGCCACTCTTGACGGAGCTGTCGAACTGCGTCAGGTCTCATTTCTGTGGTGCAAAGATCTTGCAGCCGCGGATACCGTCTGCCGCATACCGCTCTACTTCTTCTCACTGCCGGTCAATCCGCTGGTCATCGCCATGACGATCCTCATGGTCATCCAGCAGCACATGACTCCGATGTCCATGGATCCGATGCAGAAGAAGATGATGGCCCTGATGCCGGTAGTCATGCTTTTCATGCTTTACGATCTGCCTTCAGGTCTCACTCTTTACTGGACTGTAAGCAACTTCTTCAGTATCATACAGCTGAAGCTCCAGCAGAGAAGCAGGGCAATGGCAGAAACAAGTGCCCGGGTGACGGATACCGGGGCAAAATAAACCACCTGCGGGAGTACGCAGCTCCCATCAATAAACAAGGAACATTTCGATATGTCAGAAGAAAATCCCAAATTCGAGCAGCAGAAAGAGCAGCTCATCCGCACCCTTGCCACCATGTTTGATTATCTCGGACTCAACGGCACTTTCCGTGTGGAAATGCGCGACAGCCGCATCTCGGTCAAAATCGCAAGCGAAGATGCCGGACGTGTCATCGGCCGCAAAGGTCAGACCCTCGAAAGTCTGCAGCTTCTCGCCAACCGGATCATGTTCAAGACCGACAATGAATTCCCCCATGTGATGCTGGATATCGACGGTTATGCCAACGGCGACCGCGAACCCCGGGCGGAAAACGGTGAAAGCGGCGAAAACAGCCGTCCGCGTGGAGAATCCGCCCGCCGTCAGTCCCGCAGAGGCGGAGATAATTTCTCACGTTCCTCCCGCGAACAGCTCGAACAGCAGGCAAAGGATGCCGCAAAAGAGGTGAAACGCTGGGGCGAAGCGGTCAAACTTCCGGAAATGAACGCTCATGACAGAAGAATCATTCACCTGACTCTTCAGGATGATCCCGAGATCACCACTGAATCTGAAGGAGAAGGCAGTTTCAAAAAGGTGGTCGTTTCCCTGAAAAAAGCAGAATAAGTTTTCAAGGTGCTTCCGTAGCTCAGTTGGATAGAGCGGCTCCCTCCTAAGGAGCAGGTCATGCGTTCGAACCGCATCGGGGGCGCCATTTTTAAGTTTTTTTGTGTTATCACACGGTCATCAAGACTTGAAAAAACACAAAGAGATGATATATTAGGTTTTTGTCATAAATTTTTCGTAAATAACATATAGAAACGGAGTACTGCATAAAATGAAAAAAGATATTCATCCGAAGTACGAAGACGCAGTCATTTCCTGCGCCTGCGGTGAAGTCTGGCACGTCAAATCGACCCGTCCGGAAACCAAAGTCGCTATCTGCGCAAAATGCCATCCTTTCTTTACCGGCAAGCAGAAATTTGTTGATACCGCCGGTCGTATCGACAAGTTCAACCGCCGTTACAAGAAAGCTCAGTAATCTGCTGATCTTCTTCAGTAAAAAAATGGTCTGCCCTGCACGGCAGACCATTTTGCGTTAATCACATTGAATTTTGCTCCCGAAAGCTATGACACCGGACGACATCAAAGATTATGTGGAAAAATTGAGGAACCGGCACGCCGAACTTGAACAGAAGCTCGGTGATCCGGAAATTTACTCAAAAGTCAACGAATTCAGATCACTCAATCAGGAACACCGCAAGCTCAGTACCCTGTTCACTGATTTTGATGCCTGGGTGAAGGCTCTTAATGACCTGAATGACAACCGTGAACTCATGGCAGGGGAAAACGACCCCGAAATGCGGGAGCTTGCCGCAGCGGAGATCGAATCGCTGGAAAAAAGCGCATCTGAACTTGAAGACCGCATCCAGCTGCTGCTGCTTCCCCCGGATCCCAATGACTCCAAAAACATCATCGTCGGGATCAAACCGGCTGCCGGCGGAGATGAAGCGGCACTGTTTGCCGGAGAACTTTTCAGATCTTATCTGTATTTCGCAGAAAAGCAGGGCTGGAAAGTTGAGATTCTCGACCAGACCGACACCGATCTCGGCGGTATAAAAGATGTTTCATTTTCACTTTCCGGTGGAGATGTTTACAGTCTCATGAAGTACGAAAGCGGAGTACACCGTGTCCAGCGTGTTCCGGCGACGGAGTCCGGCGGCAGGGTGCACACCTCCACCATCACCGTTGCCGTCATGCCGGAAGCGGAAGAGGTGGAACTGAATATCAAACAGGAAGATCTGCGCTTTGATGTATTCCGTTCCAGCGGTCCGGGAGGTCAGTGCGTCAACACCACCGACTCGGCGGTACGTGTGACCCATATCCCGACCGGACTTTCGGTTGCAAGTCAGCAGGAAAAATCCCAGCACCGCAACAAAGAGATCGCTTTGCGCATCCTTTATGCCCGTCTGCTGGAGATCAAACAGACCGAAGAAGCGGCAAAACAGGCGGCTGACAAACGCTCCCAGGTTGGAACAGGCGACCGCAGTGAACGAATCCGTACCTACAACTTCCCGCAGAACCGGGTCACAGACCACCGTTACAATGTATCCTGTTTCGACCTGCCCAAAGTGATGCAGGGCGAAATGGATCTCATTCTCAACCAGATACTCAAAATCGCCTGCGAACAGCAGCTCGACGAGCTGCGGAACGCCAAATAAAGGATTTTCAAGCTATAATGGAACTTATCAACAGCTTTGGAACTGTTCCGATGCTCATACTGTGCCTTGCCGCATTTCTCATCGGTATAAACAAAACCGCCGTGCCCGGGATCGGACTGCTGCCGGTGATCCTGCTTGCCTCGACGTTTGAAACCAGAATGTCCACCGGTCTGCAGCTGGGCATGCTGGCTCTGGCCGACATCATGGCGGTAGCCTGGTATCACCGCCATGCGGACTGGAAGATCCTGCTGCGTCTGCTGCCGTGGGCTCTTGCCGGTCTTGCCGTGGGATCAGCGATTTTGCGTTTCATTCCGCTTGACGACACCCGTACGATGAACATCATTATCGGAGTCATCGTCATCTGCCTTGCCGTCTTCAGCGTCATCCGCAAAAAACTTGATCCGGAATCGATCCCGGGCGGAACCAGAGCTGCAGCATGTTACGGCATCCTGCTCGGAACCACGACCCAGCTGGCCAACGCCGCCGGTCCGGTTTCGGCTCTGTATCTGCTGGCAATGAAGCTGCCCAAAGAAAAATACATGGGCACCGGAGCCTGGTTCTTCCTGATCGTCAACTGGATAAAAGTGCCGATCTTTGCCATTGAAGGCAGAGTTACTCTGGAATCGGTAAAACTCGATCTGATGATGATACCGATCATCATTTCCGGAGCCGCAGTTGGTATCCTGCTGCTGAAAAAAATGCCGCAGAAGCTCTTCAACGACATCGTGATGGGACTTGCGGTGATCGGCGCACTCAAACTGCTGTTCTTCTGAAGCAGAACAGTTCTTTCCCGTTTTAAAGATCTTTTAGCGCATCTGTATTTCTGCGATCAGCAGAGATTCAGACTTGTCATACCATGCAGTTCCTTCCTGCATATTTTCTGTAAAATACCCTGCCGACGGGATCATGCACCATCAATAAATCATAATATTCTGCATGTTACGCATGATATTATTTGACTTTGATACGTTTCCGGTGTATATTTTCGTTTTGGAGCAAATGTTGAGAATAATCAAAACTCTACTCCAGAAATCTTCAAAAACGGGCGCACGGTTTTGGAGATGTTATAAAGTGCGCGCAGAATCAAGGAAAGAAGAAAGAAAAAATGGCTGACAAAAAGTATGTGTACAGCTTCGGTGGAAAGGCCACCGACGGAACAGGAGAAATGAAAAACCTGTTGGGCGGAAAAGGTGCAAACCTTGCAGAAATGGCAAATCTGGGGCTCCCCGTCCCCCCGGGCTTCACCGTGACGACAGAGTGCTGCGTCGATTATTTCAAAAACGGCAGCAAACTTCCCGCAGGAACTGAAAAACAGGTTCTGGCAGCACTCGCCGGTGTGGAAAAGAAAATGGGCATGAAATTCGGAGATCCCGCCAATCCGCTTCTGGTCTCCTGCCGTTCCGGTGCCCGCAGCAGTATGCCCGGTATGATGGAAACTGTTCTCAATGTCGGACTTTCCAGCACGACCATCCCCGGACTTATCGCCAAAACCGGAAATGAACGCTTTGTCTACGATGCCTATCGCCGCCTGATCATGATGTACAGCGATGTGGTCATGGAAAAAGCTGAAGGTATCGAACCCGAAGAAGGCAAAGCCATCCGCCGCCAGCTCGATGATATGATGGAAGAGCTGAAAAATGAAAAAGGTTACGCCAGCGACACCGATCTGACCGTCGATGATCTGAAAAAGCTCTGCAAAGACTTCAAGGTCCGTATCAAGAAAGTACTGAAACGCGAATTTCCGGATGATGCCATGGCACAGCTATGGGGCGGTATCAACGCTGTTCTCAAAAGCTGGAATGGTAAAAAAGCGGTCTCCTACCGCCGCATCGAAGGTATTCCGGATGATTGGGGTACCGCAGTCAACGTGCAGTCAATGGTATTCGGCAACATGGGCGACAGCAGTGCCACCGGTGTTGCATTCACCCGTGATCCGGCAACCGGAGACAACAAGTTCTACGGTGAATGGCTGATAAATGCCCAGGGGGAAGACGTGGTCGCAGGTACCCGCACTCCCAATCCGCTCAACAACGATACCCGTAATGAGCAGAACAAAGAACTCAAATCCATGGAAGAGCTCTATCCGGAGATCTACAAACAGCTTTTCGATATCCGCAACAAGCTCGAACAGCACTATCATGATATGCTGGATATCGAATTCACCATCCAGGAAGGCAAACTGTTCATGCTGCAGTGCCGCGTCGGCAAACGTACCGGAACTGCTGCACTCAACATGGCAATGGATATGCTCGGCGAAAAACTGATCGATGAAAAGACCGCCGTGATGCGTCTTGCGCCCACCCAGCTGGATGAACTGCTGCACCCGATCCTTGATCCCAAGGCTGAAAAAGCTGCAAAGATCATCGCCAAAGGTCTGCCTGCCGGTCCCGGCGGCGCGGTCGGACGCATCGTATTCAACAGTGCCGATGCCGTTGCTGCGGCAAAGAAAGGCGAAGCCGTCATCATGGTCCGCGAAGAGACCAATCCTGAAGACGTGGAAGGCATGCGCGCCGCCACCGGTATTCTCACTGCACGCGGCGGAATGACCAGCCACGCGGCGCTGGTCTGCCGCGGCTGGGGCAAATGCTGTATCGTGGGAGCCGGAGCCATTGAAGTCAACGAAAATACCCGTACTTTCAAGGTCGGCGACACTGTGCTGCACGAAGGCGACAGTCTCTCTCTCAACGGAACCCGCGGCTACGTTTATGCGGGAGAGGTCAAGACCATGGATTCCAGCGAAAACCCGCGTTTCCGCAAATTCATGAAGCTGGTCGACAAATACCGTAAACTTGCTGTCCGCGCCAACGCCGACACTCCTGAAGATGCCGCAGTTGCCAGAAGCTTCGGAGCGGAAGGCATCGGACTCTTCCGTACCGAACACATGTTCTACGGCAAAAACAGCGAAAAACCGCTGTTCTGCCTGCGCAAAATGATCCTTGCCAAGGATACAGCGGAGCGTGTCAGGGCTTTGAAAGAGCTGTTCCCGTACGTCAAGAAGAACGTCAAGGCAACGCTCATCGCCATGGAAGGTGCTCCGGTCACGTTCCGTCTGCTGGATCCGCCGCTGCACGAATTTGTTCCCGGCGAACCGGCAAAGCGCAAAGAGCTTGCTGAATCGCTCGGCATCAAACTTTCAGAGATCAACAAGCGTATCGATGCTCTGCACGAATCCAACCCGATGATGGGTCACCGCGGAGTCCGTCTCGGTGTCACCTATCCGGAGATCTCCGAAATGCAGATGCGCGCGATCCTGGAAGTTGCGGCTGAACTCGGAAACTGCAAACCGGAGATCATGATCCCCGTAACCTGCGATATGCGCGAGCTCAAACTGCAGAAAGAAATACTGGAAAGAGTTGCAGCTGAAGTCAAAAAGAAATTCAAGCTCGAAAAACTTGAGTACAAGCTCGGTACCATGATCGAGATCCCGCGCGCAGCTCTGCTGGCTGATGAAATGGCGGAAGTCGCCGAATTCTTCTCATTCGGTACTAACGACCTCACCCAGATGACTTTCGGTTTCAGCCGCGATGACATCGGCGGCTTCCTGCCGGCTTATCTGGATAAGAAGATCCTTGAAAGCGATCCCTTCCAGACCATCGATACCCAGGGTGTCGGCAGACTGATCGAATTTGCAGTGGAACACGGCAGAAAGGTCCGTTCAAAACTCAAGATCGGTATCTGCGGTGAACAGGGCGGTGAAGGAAAATCCGTGATGTTCTGCCACAATGCAGGACTGGATTATGTTTCCTGCAGTCCGTTCCGCGTTCCGATCGCCCGTCTTGCGGCGGCACAGGCAGCTGTAACTGCCTCTGCTAAGTAAGTATTTCTGAAAAATGCGTTTTGGCGGATTGAGAAATCCGTCAAAACGCTTAATATTGAAATATAAAAGAAAGAGAACCGTTCTCTTTCAGAAACAATGGAGGAATTTTATGAAATTTGCCAAAATGACCGTGGCTCTGGCAGTTGCCGGAGCAGTCGCACTCCCTGCCTTTGCAGCGGAGAAAAAAGCCCCTGCCGCCAAAGCTCCGGTGAAAGCTGAAGCAAAAAAAGCCGATCCGCAGGTCGACATCTGGGCGTCTCTGCCCGCAACCGTTGCCGAAGTTGACGGAGTTGCAGTCGGCAAAGGAGAGATCGTTTCATTTTTCATGGCACAGTTTCCCGACGGCAAACTGCCTCCGTTTTTCAACGCCGACCTGGTGAAACAGCTTGCGCCCCGTCTGGTGAAGAGCGTTGTCACCTCCAAACTGATGGATAAGGAACTTGCCAAAGCCGGTTTCAAAACCAATGCGGAACAGACCCGCAAATTCCTGGAAGATGAGATTAAAAAAGCTCCGAAGCAGCAGCTTGAGATGATGACTCAGCAGCTTTCCATGCAGGGAAAAACTCTGGATCAGTACATCCGTGAAACTGCCGGCAATCCCATGGTCCAGAAGCAGATCGCCAAGGCGATGTTCGCCAAGCAGACCTTCCTGAAAAACATCAGCGTCACGGATCAGGAAGCACAGGCTTATTACAAAGCTCATCCTGAAATGTTCAAGACTCCGGCTGATGCTCCTGACACAGTCAGAGCATCACACATTCTCGTCATGGTCGATGAAAAAGCCACCGATGCCCAGAAAAAAGCGGCTCTTGACAAGATCAACAGCATCAAAGCCCAGTTGGATAAGAACCCCAAACTTTTCGAAGCACTTGCCAAGACTGAAAGCAAATGTCCCAGCGGTGCCAACGGCGGTTCTCTCGGAGCTTTCGGCAAAGGACAGATGGTTCCGGAGTTTGAAAAAGCGGCTTTCGCCCTCAAACCCGGACAGATCTCCGGCGTGGTCAAGACCCAGTTCGGTTATCACATCATCCGCCGTGATGCAGCCAAGGGAGCATCCACCATTCCCTTTGAGCAGATCAAAGAAAATCTTCTGGCTTTCCTGAACGAGCAGAAAGCTGTTGAAGCAGAAAAGAAATATCTTGATGATCTGGAAAAGAAAGCCAAAGTCAAATATTTCGTCAAAGAGCAGGCTGCACCTGCTGCCGGGAAATAATTTTCTCCGGATCGTACACAGCAGCGGTTTCCCGGCAGGGGAGCCGCTGTTTTTTTGTATGCTCATACCGATACGCGCTGTGGATTCCATGAAAATGAAGATCACCTCATAATAATTGCATTTTTTAATAATGTCCGAAATTTTGTGAAAAATTTATATTTTATCCTTATTCAGATATGTTTTTCTCAAGCTCAAGAAACGGTTCTGTCTGCGATCGGTGGATGCAGCGTGGAGCAAGGTTGAGTTTTGCGCCGAGTACGGTGCGTGATCCGTCTTCGCCCTGCGGGACTACGCCGTGACAAGGTGTTCCGCGAAATCCCATGCATGCGCCACCGCAGTTTGAACAACTTTCACAAAAAATGGGACAATAACCATTTTTTATTTGCGAATAACGCAGATAAAGTGTACATTATGTACAAACAAACAACTTGAGGTAAATTTTATGATCGACTTTTCCATCAACCGGGAAAATCTTGCGCGCAATATCCGCAAAGCGCGCGAAAACAATATTATACTCCCGACGATCTCGCAGCTGAAAAATCCGGACCTTATCCCCGGAAAGATCAAAGATGAATTGAAATCTGTCGGCATGCAGGATTTTTCGCCCCGCAACCTGTTCCGCATAACCTGGAAAAACGAGCCGGTCGAAAGCGGGGGCAATTACGGCAAACCGAACATCATCGAACTTCCGCATGAACTTACCGGAGTAAAGGCACGCATTTTCTGTCTGGTCGGCAAATATTTTCCCACCGGATGCCACAAGGTCGGAGCCGCCTACGGCTGCATGGTCCCCAAACTGGTCACAGGACAATTTGATGCGGTAAATCAGAAATCCGTCTGGCCCTCCACCGGCAATTTCTGCCGCGGCGGAGCGTTCAATGCCAAGATACTTTCCTGTGAATCCATTGCTGTGATGCCGGAAAACATGAGCAGAGAACGTTTTGAATGGCTTTCCGGCATCGTGAGCGAAACGCTCCGCATATCCGGAGGCGACTCCAATGTCAAAGCGGTCTTTGACTGTGTCAATGAACTCAAACGCAACCGCAAAGATGCGATGATCTTCAATCAGTTTGATGAAATGGGCAATCATCTCTGGCACTATCATGTGACCGGAACCGCAGCGAGTGAGGCGTTTGAAATGCTCCGCACTCCGGGTGACCGTTTTGCCGGAGTCTGCTTTGCCACCGGTTCAGCCGGCACGATCGGATGCGCGGATCACCTCAAGGAAAAGCATCCCTGCATCAAAGTTTCGGCGGTGGAATCCCTGCAGTGTCCGACCATGCTGAACAACGGTTTCGGCGAACATCGCATCGAGGGCATCGGCGACCGTCATGTTCCATGGATACACAATATCCGCAACACGGATAATGTGATATGTATTGATGACAATGATCCTATGCGCATACTCCGTCTTTTCAACGAACCAGCCGGCAGGAAATATCTGAAAGAAGAGGCGAAAGTCGATCCGGAATTTGTTGACAACCTGGATATCTTCGGTATATCCGGCATCGCCAACGTGATTGCCTGCATAAAAATGGCAAAGTATTACGAAATGACGGAAAAAGACATCCTCGGCACCGTTCTCACTGATACCGCAGTGCTGTACCGGTCAAGGATCAGTGAACTTGCCGCTTCAAGCGGTGAATACTCAGTCAGCCGTGCGGCGGTGGATCATGCGTATGCGATGCTGGGAGCAAGAACGGATTATGTCAACGAGCTTACCTATCCCCAGCGCAAACAGATACATAATCTGAAGTACTACACCTGGGTGGAACAGCAGGGACACTCGGCAGCAGAGCTCAATGCGCTCTGGTACGAACCTGAAAACACCTGGGAATCGGTCCACAGCGACATCAGCAGACTTGATGAACTCATCGAAGAGTTCAATCAGGCGGTGCTGGCGAAATAAGCAGATGACGGGGAAATTTTCAGAAAACCGTTCCCTGATCGCGGGAGCAGCAGGAGTGATACTTCTGCTGCTGCCTGCGCTGTACGCTCCGCTGATAGCCAACGGCAGACCGTTTTTTCTCTGTGATGCCGGAAAGATCACTTTTCCATTTCTGGAATTCATCTTTGCTCCGGATACGAATGAATTCCGGATCTATCAGCTGTTCAATTATCTTGCACTGCTGCTGCCGTTTGTGCTGCTGTTCAAAAGAAAAATACTGCTTGCCGCAGTTGCGGTACTGCTGCTTATTCCCTTTATAACGGCATCGCAGCGCATCGACAGGACGAACTACCGGAAACTGGCAGAAAAACCTGGAGTTTCGGCGGTATTTGCCCCGATCCCCTACGGACCGCTTGAAATCGCAGCAGAACCGTGCGAAAAACCTTCGCGGCGTCATTATCTTGGTACGGATAATGTCGGCAGGGATGTTGCCAGCCGTCTGATCTACGGGGCGCGGGCATCGCTTTCAGTCGGACTGCTCTCGATGCTGCTGGCGTTGGTCATAGGAACCGCGGTCGGACTTGCCGCCGGATATTTCCGCGGCTGGTTCGATCTTTGCGTCATGCGTCTGGTGGAGATCCTTTTATGCTTCCCGACCTTTCTTCTGCTGCTCATATTGATGTCGATACTGGGAGACCGTAAATTTGACCAATCCATCCCGGTTGTGATACTGGTGATCGGACTCACCGGCTGGATAGGATTGACTTTTCTGGTACGCGGAGAAGTGTTGAAGCAGAGCCGTCTGCCATACATCGCAAGCTGTGAAGTGGCGGGGATGTCCTCATGGCGCATCATGTTCCGCCACCTGCTGCCGAATATCACCGGACCGGTATTGATCTCGTTTACTTTCGGAGTTGCCGGAGCAATACTGGCTGAAAGCTCCCTGAGTTTTCTGGGGTTCGGTGTACAGCCGCCGGTGCCGAGCTGGGGCGGTCTCCTGCGTCAGGCTTTCGACGATCCGCTGGAAAACTGGCATCTGACGTTTTTTCCGGGTCTGATGCTGTTTGTTTCCATTATGTCGTTCAACATGCTTTCAAGCGGACTTGATGCAAAGATCAGCGGCAGACAGTAGTTCCACAGAGCGTTTTTCCACCGGCGGCTTTTTACTGAATGATTATTTCAATCACGGGTAATGTTTTTCACCCATTTGTATTTCCGGTAATGGTACATCACCCAGGGTATCTTGCCGACTTCATCAAGGCAGGTACAGGCAAACACCACCAGCACCGGCCAGTGGAAGTAAAATGCTCCGAGGAAAGCACACGGCAGAGCAACTCCCCACATACAGACGGCAAGGCTGTATGTGTCGAACAAAGTGTCTCCGCCTGCGGAAAATACACCGTTTTCCACCACGGTATTGACACAGCGTCCGATCATATACACCGAGAGGATGAGAAACATGCCGACCATATATTCCTGCGCCTGCGGAGTGAGCTTTATCATGCCCTTCACCAGCGGCAGGGAGAGCAGCACCACGGCGGTGGCAAGAAAACCTGCGATGTAACTTAAAATCATGCAGCGTTCTCCGTACATCTTTCCGCGCAGAAGTTTACCGGCACCCAGTTCATTTCCGATCATGATGCAGCTGGCTCCGCTGATACCGTTGCAGAGACAGCAGATGAGATCACGCACCACCGCGGCAATGGAGTTCGCCGCAGCAGCATCACGTCCCATGTGTCCCATGATCGCAGTGTAACTGGTAAATCCCACGCCCCAGAGGATGAAACTGCCCAGTACCGGCAGGGCATAACGCCAGAAATCCAGTTCCAGCACCCGGTTGAAGGTGAAAAGCGACCGCATCCGGAGAACAATGAAACTTTTTTCAAAGGTGGAAGCGATGCACCATACAAGTTCGATCACCCGGGCTATCAACGTGGCAAGGGCCGCGCCTTTTACCCCCATCGCCGGAGCTCCGGCAAGCCCGAAAATAAAAACCGCATTCAGAATGATATTGACAATCACCGCTCCTGAACTTATCCATGCCGATCTTGAGGCGTGTTCACTCACGCGCATCATGGCAAGATAGCACTGCGACACACCGGTTATCAGATACGACCAGCTGGCGACACGCAGATACTCCGCACCGATGCCGATCAGCAATGGATCGCTTGCAAAGAGCCGCATGAGTTTTTCAGGATAAAAATAACATCCTGCCCAGAATACTGCGGAAACCGCCAGTGATTCCCGGACACTGGTTCCGAAAATATCCTCCAGAGCTCTTTTATCCTGCTTTCCCCAATACTGCGCGCCGAGGATACCGACACCGGTAGCGATCGCGCCCAGAAGCATGTTCTGCACGAACTGTATCTGAGTTGCCAGCGATACCGATGCCATGGCATCCTGATTGAGTTTGCCGAGCATCAGAGCATCAGCAGCCGCGACCAGCGCAAGCATCAGACTCTGCATGGTTATCGGCAGAGCGAGAAAAAGCAGTTTCCGGTTGAATGTCCGGTTTGAAAGAACTTTGAACAGGAGCATTATTGTAATTATCCGTTATTTAAGAAAAACACCGTTATAATATAGTTCCGGTTTATATTTTTACAACCTGCATATCAATCAATGCCTTCGCGGAACACCAGATAAGCCTTTTTATTCGGACTGTCAGAAAAACGGCTGCGGGTGATACTTGCAACATGCCCGTCACCGAATGATGAATTAAGAGAGTGTCCGCTCAAATATATTTGTCTCTGACTGTTTGTGTCGATATATGATGCAACTTTTCCGCCGTGACGTGTGGCAACACGTTGAAGAACAACTTCTGTAGTATGATCGCTATAGATACCGAAAGTCAAATTTCCGTAATTTGTATTGTCAAGAACAGCCGGAGTCGCAGAGGGTCTTCTCACCCTTACAAGTTTGCGGTTCTGATATTGTTCAGTGACTGCTCTGTTGTAATAAAAAAACTCTCCGCTGAGATGAGGATTTATTATATATTGTCCGAAATGGAACGCAGGTTCACGGTAACTGCCGATGCCGAGAGCTTCGCTGGGACAACGGAAAAGATCAAAGGTATTTTTCGTCATAAGTCCGTCATTGACCAGTTCGCCGAAAGATAATTCATAGTGATACACCGCACCTTTCTTCGCACTTCCACTGATTCTGCCCAACCGGTAAAGAATATATGACGGAAATGATCTGTGATTTGTACTGGTTCCTGTAGGTTTTAAAAATTGCGGCATAAGCCAGTCTCCGGAATCATTGGCATAAGAGATATACTCGAAACCGATCTGCTTGAGATTGCTCTGGCAGCTCGAATTTCTTGCCGACTCCCTCGCCTGCTGCAATGCCGGAAGCAGCATCGCCGCCAATATCGCAATGATCGCGATCACCACCAGAAGCGCGATCAACGTGAACGTTGATCGAATGAAGCACGGCTCTGCCGTGTGAAGCGCAGCATTGCTGCATGAAGCGATGGCCTGCGGCAAACATGAAGCACTTGCTTTGCAAGTATTATAAGGACTGGTTTTATCTTCCTGCCCTCCATAGCCCGCAGGGCGGCGGAGGGTCAAGAAAAGCGAAAAAGTTTTTGCTGACGCAAAAACGGCATTATGTATAAAATGACGGCAGTGTTGTGAAGTGACCACAAGGAGCTCTATAAGGGTAAAGCACAAGTGCTTTACCCGGACATGTCCGGGGTTTCTTGCAGCACAGATTTTATCAGTCATAACAGTTCCTCCTTTTTTTAACAGTTGACAAACTATTTGATTTCCTGAAGTTTGATATTGCGAAACTCAAGTCTGGCTTTAGCTGTATTTTCTTTGTTTTTCAGAGCGTAGAAAATGATCCTGACGCTCTTGGTTCCGGTGCGCAGCTGTTTGCGGGTATGGGCGTGGACCTCGCCGGGGACAGTGACTCCCTCAAAGGTCTGCCACTGCGGAGTGACGTTAAGCTCCTCCTTCTCACCTGCGACCGTAAGATAAGTTCCGCCGTTCATCTGGATACGCACGCCGCTGTCTGCTTTGTAATCTGCCGGAAGAGGAGATTTGAGCGTAACAGTCAGAGTTTTATCCGCATTGGCAACGGTCTTGACGATCCCGCCTGCAATATCAAAATTGGGGAGATCGGCGTATTTGCCGGAGTTATCTGTATTGAACGCAAGATTTTTATGCGGATGCGCTTTGAGCAAAGCTGGTCTCTTCACATCTTTCAAAGTAACAGTCTTACTGCCTTTTTTGGCATCGGCGGCAAGTTTTGCCTCACTGCGGTAAAGAGTAACAACATTGCGCGGACCGATAAAACGCTTTTTTGCATCCAGCGGGATGAGTCCGAAATACATTTTGACATCCTTGCCGTCAACCACCCGGAATTCACCGCTCAAACGGTATTTTTTTGCAGGAGACACCGGCATATCTGCGGCACTCTGGATACGGCACGCGGCTCTGGCACTCAAAGCATCACCGCTTACGATCACCGGACCGCCCCACTCCACCTTGAAATCCTTCTTTTCCGCCGGAGCCATTTCTGCTGCGGATAATCCGGCAGAAACAAACACGGCAACTGCTGCAATAATGTTTTTCATAGTCTTTTCCTCCATTTTTTGTGGGTTATATCATATATCAAGAAGTTTTATTGTACTGCTCATACTGCTTGAAACCTTTTGGGTTTTGCAGTCTCTGACTGAAACATCAAGTTTCAACACGTCCGTACCCGGAGCAAATTTTATTCCCTCAAGCGGAACACCGCCGGAAATATCCGCCCGGTCGACCGGAGATACCGCAGAGTAAAGTACTCTGCCTTTGTCATCAGTAAGCCGGATCACCGCTTCAAGCGGCGGCTGTTTCTGCGTACCGAATACCACAAGTTCGTATCCGAGTGCGGAGTCGCCGCGCCTCAAAGCCGACGGGGTTTTCAATGACTGGATCACCGGCTCCGTGAAGCGTACCAGTGCAAATTCCCTGAAATCGAAATCGATCCGGTCGCCGTCTTTGTAACGGGTAATGTAGAAATCAAAGGAGAGCCACGGAATATTTTTCATATCATCACTGCAGAAAGCATAACCGTTGCGCAGCTCATGGATCGGGAGCGTTTTTGTCACATATCCCTGTTCAGGCTCCTGACGCTTGATGAAATTCTTGGTTCTGGCATCCTTCTGAAACGGAATCAGCAGATTAAGCGGGAACCAGGTGTAATCCCGGTCCTTTCTGCGGTTGGAATCAACTTTCACCCGGCAGATGAGATAATCGTAGTCCATAAGATTTTCCGGAACTCCTGAAAAAGTGGTCTTCATGGAGATCCTGCCGTGTTTTGCATAATGTTTGCTGCGTTTTTTATCCACGCGGAAACTGAACCTGAATGCATCATCACCGGTGGCAATGACTTTGCCGTCTTTATCAGATGAACGCCACTCTTCCGCCGTTACCGGACGGATATAAAGTTTTCTGTTTTTCACTCCCATGCCGTGCAGCGCAGAAAGATCGGTCGCCGAAGTATGCTCATACGCCGCCCAGCGCACCAGATTGGCATCGCCATGAAGCTTTTCTTTGAGTTCCGGGATATCGTCCACCAGAATGGAGGGAGCTTTTTTTTCATTCAGCTCTTTGTAAGCTGATATCCGGGTAAGAACATCGGCGATCGCGGCACGGTATGAATCAAACTGCCAATCGGTGATGAATCCCTCACGCTGATAGATATGCGCCCAGGGAACACTGTTCCATATCTTCTGCAGCAGTTCCCTGCCCTCTTTGAGCAATGCCTGAAGTTTTTTATCTTTGGTGCCGCTGCGTTTGACGATGGCATCCTGCAGTGTATAGATGTAATCTCCATCGATGATGCCTTCGCGGAAGCACTCCCAGTACACCGCCATTTCGGTCCTGCCGTCGCGGGTGATGAAATTACCGCCGCCGCTTCTCTGCAGACGGAAGTTGCCGGTGTAGAAGATCCAGGGAACATGGACATTGTAATTGCTTTTCCACAATCCAAGACCGTACACCATACGTCCGCCTCTGGTCATGATGACGTTGTCGGTCAGCTCATAACTGTTGAAGTTGGGATAACAGAAATAAAGTTTCTTATCCTTTTTCATCACCTCGGCAAGCGGACGGAAATACTGATCGCACCAGTAATCGACATAGGGTCTCACACTCTCTTCAAATATCGGCTGTGTCAAAACAGTGTTAAAGCCGTTTTCCTTTATGAGCCGGTAGAGATTGACGGTAAGCTCCTCTGCGCTTTCAGCCGGTTCATCCAGTGCGGCAAACAGCAGTTCAGGATATTTTCCGGATGCAACTTCCTTACGCAGTTCTTTGAACATCATATCAAGATCTTTGAACATCGCTTTCGGCGGCGGCACCGGTCCGGTGGCATGTCCCCCCATCCACTCCCCGCTGTGCTTATGGTAGAAGTAATTGGCATGACAGTAATTCACATAAAGCAGCGGAACCGGCAAACCCGCCTGTTTGGCGGCGGAAAGAAGTTTATCCAGATTGGGGATATTCAGATATTTACCATCCTTCGGATAACGGTCGGTATATACCGTGCCGGGAAAATCGAACTGATACTCTTTCATGCGGCGGTACTGATTTACCTGGGCATTGAAACGCGCTTCAGGAGTCTTGAAAGGATAAGCTATCCGCTGCAGAGCCTGATAGACATCGTAATTGTAGGCACTGAATTTCTTTTCCGGATCACGCTTGAGCGCAAAAGGCAGCACCTTTACGGTATAGGGGATCTCGGTTTCGACTCCGGAAAAATTGACCGTGAACTTTCCGTTGATGATCCCCGGTTTCTGATCGTCAGGGATCTTCACCGTCAGAAGAAAACGGTGCGGTTCGCGCGCCGGAATACCGGTAAGCGGCAAGTCATGTGCAAAAAGAAATGTCGGAGTGCGCCGGTAAGCGGAACTGCTGCCGTGACCGGGGAAACGGATATTCCAGTAGGCGACATGACGCAATTCACGTTCTCCGGCTCCGCCGGAATCCTTCACCTGAAGCGATTTCACCTTTTCAAGCGGATAAACACAGAAATTCAAATTCACATATTGCCCCCTTGCACCGAAAGCACTCAACTTGGAGATCCTTTCATGGGCGAGCGGCACGCTTTCCGGAAATACCGGAGCTGTGAGCGGACGGCTGAAAAGCATGAATCCGCGTTTCTTTTCCGCAGCGGTGAATTCAGCTGCTTTGTTTTCCTCGACAAACGGCAGCTCCTTCATCTTTGCCGGGATCTTTTCAATATCGCTCTGCACCGGTTCCGGAAACGCAGCCGTAAGCGATGCCGCAGAAAGAAATATTGCTGTGTACAACAGTTTTTTCATAAAAATCATTATACATCCCCCCTATTTTTTTGCTTTTATGCACACCGGTCCGTAAAGACCGCTGTCAAGACTTTCAACTTCAAACTGCCGCTGTTTCCTCTCATAAGGACACTCCAGAGGCAATTTCTGCCATTTTTCAAAAACTCCGTCGGCAAGGATAGCATTGGCAAGCGTATTCACCACCTCGACCTCAAGCAGATTTCTGCCGTTCTCTTTCAGTGCAGGAGCAAGATCAAATATATAGGGAGAATTCACTGCAACTCCGAGATCTTTGCCGTTGAGACGGACTCTTGCCGAATATTTCACCATGCCGAGATCAAGAAATCTCATGCCCGGCTTTCCGGTAAATTCCGCAGTATAGACCGCACTGCCGCTGAAATCTTTTCCCAGATACGGGAACCAGGAGCCGCACTTGGCATCCACGGCTGGAGCTGAAAGTTTTTCAACGGCAAAATCACGCTCTTTGAAGAAATGTTTTTCCACACCTTTCAACTGAAAGTTTTCAAGTTTCAGCATCACTTTTCCGGGAACATCAGGAGCTGTTTCAGCTTTTTCCGCGCGGCTGCCGACCAGAAATACTTCGGTGCGGAACGGAGCAAAGGTGTGTTTCCATTTGCCTTTTTCTCCTGCACGGTAAAGTTTGCCGTTGTAGCAATCGAACCTTGCCACTGCTGATTTTTCCACCGCTGTGAGCTTGGACTCTACCGGAAATGATGAGGTATTGAATACAAAATACATCACATTGTCTTTATCAAGACGGCGTTTGCACACCTGTAAAAGTCCGGAACTGCTTTCAAGTGTCGGCGGCACGTTTTTATCAAGCTGATCGGACCAGATCACTTCAAGTCCTTTTTTGCGGAGATGCGCCAGACGTTTTTCCGTTTCCGGAGTCATTCTCGCGCCGCCCGGGATCAGCAGACGGTCATAGGCGGCTTTGCCGATAACAAGTTTGCCGTTTTTAAACTCCGCAACAGAAAGCACGTCATCATCGACATAATCAAAGTCGATCTGACGCTCGATGAGTTTGGTTTCGATCTTATGCCGCAGACGGTTGCCGAAAGCGGCATTCTGTGCGCCCGACCAGGCGGTAAGCATGTCGATGAAGAATGCTGTTCCGACTTCCGGTCTGCCGGAAGATGCAAGATAAGACATCCTTGCGGTGTATTCGTGAGCGGATTTGATATGTTTCCACTGCGGATTTACCGGTCCGAAATGCGGACGCTCTCCCTCATAAAGTCCGTCAGCAGTCGAGTACGGCTTCACGCAGGCGATAAAGGTATTGACTCCGCATGCCGCACAGAAATCCACGATTTGAAGCATCTGCTCCATGGTGAGTCCGGAACCGTACACGCCGAAAACCTCGGCGGAAACGAAACGGTGTCCGCCCTGATTTGCCACACTTGAAGCAAATTTCGGGAACGGTTCATAGCAACGGTCGTGTTTCCCCATCCAGAGCTGACGCCAGATGAGATCAACTCCCGGGAAATCCAGACAGCGCAGAGTACGCAGCAGATGTCCGCCGAAAACCCGTTTTGAAGCATCCGGCATATCCTCATCACCGTTCATGTGGCCGCCGGAAAGCAGTCCGTTTTTGCGGCACCAGTCGCGGATCGGGATCATGAAACGCTCTGAAAACAAGCGGGAACGCACATCGTGGAAGTCGATACGGTACTTCATGTTTTCAGGCAGCGGATCATGACGCAGAATACTCACCAGATGCGGACGGATGTCATATCCCTTGTATTCCATGAATTTTTCGGCAAAATCATCGGTCCACGGCAGGATATAACCGCCGCTGCGCGCCATTTCAGGCTCATCCATGAAAACAAACCGGAAGGTTTTACCGAAGTGCTCACCGATATGTTTGGCGTAATTTTTATGTGTGAGTTCAAGGAATTTTTCCACTGCACCCTTTTTGAGGATATCCGGACGTTCAGCACGTTTAGGGACTTGAGTCTCCTTTATTATTTTCCAACCTTTGCCGGTTTCATCCAGAGTTATCATCTGCCGGGTGAAATATTCCGGATCGCTCTTCCAGACCTGTCCGCAAGCCATTCCGGAGGGCCAGCCGCCCTCATCGTAAAGCCAGCAGCTCAATTTAAGCTTCCTGCACTCATCGGCAATGACTTTATAGAGTTTGAAATAATCTTCAGAAAGATACCCCGGCGACATGGTCGACATGAAATAATCACGCATTTCCGGAGGAAACGGATGCGGACATATCGTCTTTGCTCCGGCATCTGCCATATCACGTATCTGTTTTCTCAACTCATCTTCTTCAAGTTTACCGTTGAGGAACCAGAAATATCCCGGAAAATGGATAACAGGAGGAGTACTGAATTTTTTTATATTGAACATAAAGCCGGTTTTCCCATAAACTGTTGATTTTATCTGTCAAGTTTAATATACTCCAGCTTGCGGCTTTGTAAATAGAAAAAAAACACCACTTGTTTCACGTTATCACCAATTTTAAGATATAGAGGTGATTTCAAAAAAATCAAAGCAGATGTACTTTAAGATTTTCGAAGAGTTTTTTAAGAAATTTATGATTTCCCCTTGCTTTTCACTCAATAAAGAGTTAGATTAAAGAGAAACGGAGTGCTTTTGTCACTTCTAAAATAAAAACAGGGGTAAA